>JBKJYG010000325.1:0-3061 GCA_046715905.1 Hyphomicrobiaceae bacterium
GGGTTCGGCTGGCGTGAGCCGGGCTGCTCAATGTGCCTGGGTATGAATCCCGACCAGCTCAAGCCCGGCCAGCGCTGCGCCTCGACGTCGAACCGCAACTTCGAGGGTCGTCAAGGCTACAGGAGCCGCACGCATCTCGTCTCCCCCGCCATGGCCGCGGCCGCCGCCATCGCCGGCCACTTCGTGGACGTGCGCAAGATCATGTGAGGTCTCTGTTTCGACCGAAGAGGTCGGGGCTTCGGCCGCCGCGTTCCCGTCAACGCGGAAGCGCCGGATGGATCATGGCCGCCCGTCGGATGCGTGAGGCGTCATCCCAGTGAAGGCAATCTTCCGGGTCAAACAACGGCGACTGGCGAGCGCGTCTGTCTTGTTCTGTCCGCCGCTTCTGTTCTGTCAGCCGCGTTCAGGATCGCGCCGGAGCGGAGTGCGCCTCCCGCCCCGTTCCCCCTCCCACGACGCCCTCCTCGATCAGCCGCGCGATCTCGTCGGCGCCGTAGCCGAGTTCGGCCAGGATCTCGCGACCCTGAGCGCCGACGGCGGGCGGGTCATGGCGGACGCCGAACCGCTTGCCGCCGACCTCGATCGGCAAGGCCGGCGTCATCGTCATGCGGCCGTCAGGCATGGTGACGGGCAGCAGCCCTCCCGACGCGTTGAGATGCGGATCCTCAAACAGCTCGTGCGGCTGCAGGATCGGCGCGTAGGGCAGCCCCACGGCGGCCACCCGCGCGAGCACGGTATCGCGCGAGAGAACCTTCAGCCGCGCGCGCAGGTCGGGAATCAAGGCGTCGCGCGCCAGGCAGCGCTCGTTGTTCGTCGTGTAACGAGCGTCCGCGAACAGGTCGGCAAAGCCAAAGGTTTCGCAAAACGTCTTCCATTGGCTGTCGGAAACGACGCCCAGGAACAATTGGCCATCCGCGCAATCGAACACGTCGTAGATGCCCCAGGCCGACAGGCGCTCGGGCATCGGTCGGGCCGGCTGCCCGCTGATCGCATACTGCATCATGTGGGAGCCCACGAGGAAGGCGCAGTTCTCAAACAGCGCGCTGACGACAGGCTGGCCAAGACCGGTGCGATCACGCTCGCGCAAGGCGGCCAAGACGCCGATGGCGGCAAACATTCCACCCATGATGTCGTTGACCGAGGCCCCCGCCCGCAACGGCCGTCCCGATGGCCCGGTCATATAGGCTAGGCCCCCCATCATCTGCACGATCTCGTCGAGCGCCGTGCGCTGCTCATAGGGGCCGGAGAGAAACCCTTTGAGCGAGCAATAGACGACGCTGGGCTTAAGGGCTTTGACGGCCTCGGGTCCCAATCCAAGGGCGGTCATGGCGCCGGGTCGAAAGTTCTCCGTCACCACGTCGGCCGACTGGATGAGCCGGCGCGCGGCCGCCATACCCTCAGTCGATTTCAGATCGAGCGCGATCGAGCGCTTGTTGCGGTTGTAGGTGGTGAAGAAGCCCACGCCGGTGCCGATCAGCCGCCGCGTGTTGTCGCCGTCCGGAGCCGGTTCAACCTTAATGACGTCGGCGCCGAGATCTGCCAGGATCAGCCCGCACGTCGGCCCCATGATGACATGGCAGAACTCGATCACACGCAGGCCGCTCAGCGGCAACCGATCACTCATTCCCGACCTCCAGTGCGGACTGGTCCCTGGTTCGGGCCGCACCGCTGACCACCCAAAGTCGGCTACCGTGGCGCAACCTGTCGCCAGCCGGAGACATCTGTGGCATGAGGCTCGACGAAAGTCGACGAGGACGCACCTTGGGTTCACCGAAAAAAACCCGCCGCCAAACTGGACGGGGCGTTGTTTTGGGACGCATCATCGGCGCGCATGGCATCCGAGGCGACGTAATCTTGCGCTCATTCACGGCTGATCCGGCCAATATCAGCGCCTACGGCCCACTGACAGACGCCAGCGGCACACGATCGTTCCAGCTCAAGGTCGTTCGTGACACGGGCAAAGGCGTCATCGCCCGCATTGCCGGCGTCGGCGACCGCACCGCCGCCGAGGCCTTGGCGGGTGTCGAGCTGCTCGTCGACAGATCAAGCCTGCCCTCGCCCGAGGACGGCGCGTATTTCCACTATGACCTGATCGGGCTTGAGGCGGTGACGCCGGCCGGAGTGCCAATCGGCACCGTCATTGCGGTCGAGAATTTTGGCGCCGGCGACCTGCTGGAAGTGGCTTTCGACGGACAGCGTACCGAATATGTTCCATTCCGCGACGCCTTCGTTTCCGGCGTCGAACTGGAACTCCGACGGATCATTATTCATTGGCCCTTGCCGATCGCAACCGACGACGACGTCTCCGCACCCTGATTTGAGGCCGCGATGGGGTGAACGATAGCCAAATATCTTGCGGTGCGGTATGAACCTGTCCGACATGAGTCTTCGCAGCGATCGGAGTTCCAATGCACGGCACCCAGACGGTGCAGGCCCAAAACCGCACGGCCGCGAAGATAAGATATCCCTTCGACCGCATCCCGAAGGGGGCCGAGACGATCGAGGTCGCACCGGGGATCCTGTGGGCGCGCATTCCGCTGCCGTTTCGATTGAACCACGTCAACGTCTGGCTGATCCGAGACGGTGATGGATGGACGCTCATCGATACCGGCACCGCCAACGCCGAAGCGCGCGACATTTGGGATACACTTCTCGCCGGTGTACTGGCGGATGCGCCCATCGTGCGGCTGATCGGGACGCACGGGCATACGGACCATATCGGCCTCTCGGGGTGGCTCAGCGATATCTCGGGTGCAGTGCCCTTTCACATGACCCTCGTCGAGTGGCTCTCGGCTACGCTGCGCATCGACGAAGCCAAGTCGCCGATTCGACCTGAAAACCTGCGGTTTTTTGAGCAGCACGGCGTCGACGACGACACCATTCGCAGCTTCGCCGAAGAACGCCGGCGGACGCACGCCCAGATGGTTCCTCTGCCGGCCGCCCTCAGCCGCCTCACCGATGGGGCCCGGCTGCACTTCGGCAATCGCGAGTGGGAGGTGATGGTCTGCGGCGGCCATGCCGCCGAGCACGCGTCTTTCTGGTGCGCGGAAGACCGAATATT
>JBKJYG010000326.1:0-12184 GCA_046715905.1 Hyphomicrobiaceae bacterium
GGCCTTCACCGACGCCAACGGCCACTACACCTATACCGCCGGTGATACGGTCGGCAGCGACAGCTTAACGCTGCAAGTCTCGGACGGCCATGGCGGAACAACCACCCAGGTGGTCAACGTCGGCCTGACCAACGCCGGCCCGGTGCTGGCATCCTCGGCGACGCTCACGGCTTTGGAAGATACGTCCTACTCGGGCACGATCAGCGCGGTCGACCCCGATGGCGATACTCTGAGCTGGAGCGTCGGGACCGGTCCGCTGAATGGAACCCTGTCCCTCAATGCTGCGACAGGCGCCTACACGTATACGGGCAGCAGCAATTACAGCGGTGCAGACTCTTTCCGCGTCGCCGCCAATGCCGGCCACGGGGGCATCGCATCGCAGCTTGTCAACGTCACGGTGACGCCGGTAGCCGACGCGCCAGTGCTCGTCGTGCTAAATGGCGCCATCGTTCCGGTCAGCAGAACGCTCATCGGCTCCAGTAGCGACAACACTTTGATCGGCGGTCTCGGCAACGACACGATTACGGGCGGCAGCGGTAATGATCGGATCGAAGGCAACGGCCCCTCGCTCATCACGGCTGCGCTGACGATCAGCTCAAATCTGACGGATCTCGATGGATCGGAAACCCTTCGGATCGTCGTCGGCGGCATCCCAAGCGGCGGCGTGCTTTCGGCCGGAGTCAATAATGGCGATGGCACCTGGACCCTCACGCGCGCGAACCTGAGTGGACTGACGCTGACGGCGACCGTGTCGAATGACGTTCAACTCTCGGTATCGGCAACGGCAACCGAGAGTAATGGATCCACGCGCACGGTGACTTCGTCGTTGAGCATCAGCGTCGGCGCCGACACGGACACGCTGTCCGGCGGTTCAGGCAATGACACGATCTACGGTGGCCGCGGCAATGACACCATCAGAGGCGATGCAGGCAGTGACACGCTTTATGACGGTGACGGCAACGATAACGTCGATGGCGGCAACAACAATGACACGCTCGTAGCCGGTCAAGGCAATGACGTTTATGCCGGCGGCTCGGGTACCGATACGCTCGATTTTTCGGCGGCCACCGGCGGCATGATCATCGACGCAACCGCTGGAACCGCAAGTGGAATGGGTGCTGATACCTTTTCGGGCATCCAGATCATCATCGGCTCGAACTTTGCCGACACATATGACGGCACGAGTGGGAACAATACCTTCTTAGGAGGTGGAGGTAACGATCTCATCCGTGGCAAAGGCGGTAGCGATGT
This sequence comes from Hyphomicrobiaceae bacterium, assembly GCA_046715905.1. GTDB lineage: Bacteria > Pseudomonadota > Alphaproteobacteria > Rhizobiales > Hyphomicrobiaceae. The sequence continues at coordinate 1,252 of JBKJYG010000326.1, forward strand.
CTTGACGGGCGGCACTGGCAACGACACCTTTGTCTATAAGCAGGGTGATGTCGGCTCAGGCGTTGATCTGATCTCCGATTTCGGCAGCAGCGACAAGCTCGACCTGCATGACCTGTTGCTCAGTATCCCGCCCGCATCGGTCGCCGCGTCGCTGCGCGTCACCGATTCTTCGCAAGGCACGACGGTGGCGGTGAAGATCGGGGCGTCATTTCTGGACGTCGCCATGCTCGACGGCGTGCATGGCTACACGACGACCAGCATGCTCAACGCGGGTCTCATCATTCCCTGAGTGGGGCACGCTGCAGCGTGCGCCGAGGAGAGCCCTGGAGCCCTCCCGGCCCGCCGCGGCATTGACCCGATGCGTGGCGCAGCCGCCTTGAGACGCGCCAGTCTCTCGGATCGCGCCGCCGCGTCTCAGCCGCAGGCCACGCTATAAAGATCCTTGACCTTGCCCGGCAGCGGCATGGCCGACCAGGTCTCGCCACCATCCTGGGTGCCGAACACCTCGCCGTCATAGCGCGCGCCGATATAAACCTGGTTGGGATCGCTGCCATGCAAGCCGACGGACATGATGGTGCCGTGCACCTGCACCTTGTCGAACCGCTTCCAGGTCTGGCCCGCATCCCGACTGCGATAAAGCCCGCCATCCTTGCTGGAGGCGGCAACGCTGAGGGCGGCGTAGAGGACCTTGGGATCGACGGGGGAGACCTTCACGTCACGGCCGTAGGTGATGGGCGAGAAGCGCTTCATCTCCATGTCCTGCCACGTTTTGCCCGAGTCCTTGGTGCGGAACAGCCCCATGCGGCAGGCCAGTACAACGCCGTCGGGATCGGCCGGCGAGATGGTGATGGCGTGCCCATCCAGCATGCCTTCGGCGAACGTATCCGACACGATCTTGCTCTTGAGATGCGGCAGCTCGGACAATCTTAGAAGGTCGGCGCTGCAGTCCTCCCACGTCTCGCCGCCATCGGTCGAGCGTATGACGCCGTTGACCTCGAGGGCGGCGAAAATTTCGTCGGCGCGCGTCGGATGCTGCACCATGCGCATGACGCGAACCGCAAACGGTGCGGTCGCGCGATCTTTGATGCCGGGATTTTGCAGCTTGCGCCAGTTCGCCCCGCCGTCGTCGCTGCGATAAATGTCAACGGGTGAGCCGCCGGCCCACATGCGCCGTCCGTCGCGACGGTCGACGAGGAAGGACCACACCTGCTTGCCCTGGTCGGGGAACGCGGCGCGGGCAAACGTGGCGCCCTTGTCCGTGCTGCGCCAGACGCCATCGGCTGTGCCCGCAAAGACGACGTTGGGGTCGGTCGGGTGCACGAAAACCGTATGCGTCTCCAGGTCGGGGAGCACGTGGCTCCACGCGCCGCCGCTGGCCGAACGCCGGAACACGCCGACGCTGCCGGGCTGATCGGGACGCCCCACGTAGCCCGCGACGCCTGCAAAAATGTGGCCTTGAACAGCCATGGTGGTCCTCCTCAACGTGCTGATTGATCTTCAGACGATTGATGACGATCGAGAGGCGCCTTACAGCTTGAAAGCTTGGCGCGCCAGCAGCTTCCAGGATCCATCCTGCTTGGTCCACACCTGGAGAATGCCGACGTTGAAGGGGCTGATCTTGCCGTCCGCCTCGGCTTCGCCCTTGAAAATGTGGCGCACGATCGCGTTGCTGCCGGCAACGACGCTTTTGGGATCATCGAGGCTGATGGATTTATAAACGGTCTTTTTCGAGGCGATGACGTCGATGAATTGCGCCTTGGTTTCGAGCTTGCCGGATGAATGTCCATAGCTGAGCTGGTCGGCCGTCAACGCATCGAGCTTGGCCTTGTCACCGTCGAGCATGGCCTTGCGAAGATCGGCGACGGCCGACTCAAGCGCGGTTGCGTCGGCAGTTTGGGCATGAGCTGCCACGGGAAGTCCGAGCGCCGCACCGCCAAGCAGTGCCGCTATCGCCAATGAACGACGTGTGAGCATGAGTGCCTCCTCCGGATGATCGTGTTTTTGATCGCCGCAGTCGTGTGCGCGCGATCCGCCACCATACCCAGATCGCAGTCGATGCGACAAGCGCTTGGGGAAACGGCCGCCGGGCTCCACGGACTCCTCGAAATTCGGGTGCAGGGGTTCATCTATGCATACTCAAAATGCAACACCACAAATAGCGGGCCTGGTCCGATGTAAGAAAATGCAAATGCACCGGATCGGTTTTTCTCCCCCTGAGCCGCCAGATTGGCTAATCTCGGCGACGCTATTCAGGCGGATCGCGTGGCGAGGCGACATAACACAGTCCTATCGAGGTGCGGGAACCAGGGACGGCCCGACGTGAAGGCTGGCGACACGAGCGCTGGAACCATGAGGGATCCCGTGGGATATTTCATCAAACTGGGGGCGACCTCGATGGCCTTGTTGGTCGTGACCGCTGCCAGCGCGACGGCCGGCGATGCCGCACTGGGGCAGTACCTGTCATCCGAGTGCACCACCTGCCATCAGACGAGTGGACGGGCGACCGGCGGCATCCCGCCGATCGTGGGCTGGCCGGAAGATCGGTTCGTGGCGGTGCTCAATTCCTACAGGACGCGAAGCCGGGAAAATGCGGCAATGCAAGCCATTGCGGCCAGATTGAGCGACGAAGACGTGGCGGCTCTTGCGGCATACTTCAGTCGTCTGCCGCCGTCAAAATAGCGCTGAGTTTCTCGATCCGCTGCGGTCACTACACCGGTTACTGTAGACAAAGCAAAATCAAACGGGAGTAAACCCATGATCAAACTCAATCGTCGCGAGATGTTAACGGGACCAGCCGCGGTCATCGGCCTCGCGGCCGTGGGCGCGCCCGCGGTGCTCGGACAGGCCAAGCCCCGGGTTATCGTCATCGGTGGCGGCGCGGGTGGCGCGACCGTCGCCAAGTATCTCGCGAAGGACAGTCAGGGCGCACTCGATGTCACGCTGGTCGAACCGCTGTCGCAATACCAGACCTGCTTTCATTCCAATCTCTTTATCGGCGGCTTTCGCAGCTACGAGTCGATCACGCACGGCTACGACAAGCTCGCGTCTGCCTACGGCATCAAGCATGCGAAACAGATGGCGACCGCGATCGACCGGACCGCCAGGACCGTCACGCTCGCCGACGGATCGCGCGTCAGCTACGACCGCCTCGTCGTCGCTCCCGGTATCGATCTGAAATATGACTCGGTCCCCGGGTGGGGACAGCAGCACGAGCAGGCCATGCCGCATGCCTGGAAGCCCGGCGTGCAAACCCAGCTTTTGAAGACGCGCCTCGACGCGGTGAAGGATGGCGAGGTGATCGTCATGATCGCGCCACCCAATCCGTTCCGGTGTCCGCCGGGGCCCTATGAGCGCATTTCGATGATGGCGCACGCCCTCAAGGCCAACGGGCGCAACAGATGCAAGATATTTATCATCGACTCGAAGGAAGCATTTTCCAAACAGGGAGTGTTTCAGGAAGGTTGGGAAAAACACTACCCAAAGATGATCGAATGGCTCGGTCCGAAAATTCATGACGGTGTGAAGTCGGTCGATCCGGCGACAAACACCGTGGTGACCGGGTTCGAGACCTACAAGAATGTCGCGCTGGTCAACGTGATCCCCGCGCAAGCCGCGGGAAGCATCGCGCGTGACGCGGGTCTGGCCAATCAGACTGGCTTCTGTCCGATCGATCCGGCCAACATGAAATCGTCGATGGATGCGAACGTCTATGTGCTCGGCGACGCCTGCATCCCCGGCGATATGCCGAAATCGGCTTTCTCTGCCAACAGCCAGGCCAAGGTCGCGGCCATGACGATTCGTGGCGAGCTGGAGAATGCCCGCACGTTCCCGGCGCGGTACACCAACACGTGTTGGAGCCTGATCGGAACCGATGACACGGTTAAAGTCGGCGGCAGCTATGAGCCGAAGGAAGGCAAAATCACCACGGTGCAGCCGTTCATCTCTGCGACCGGTGAAAGCGCGGAACTTCGCAAGCAAAACCAGGCCGAGAACATGGGTTGGTATGCGGCAATCACCGCGGACATGTTCACCTGACGAACTCACATCCTGCCGGTCTTGGCCTCGCGCGCGGCCTGTCACGCGTTGGTCAACGCTCGCGAGCCTCAGCCAATGATTTTTTGACTTGATAACACCTGCGGCAGGTATACCGTTTGAGAACGGGACTTTTTGCGTGCGGGGCTTGACCAATGCATATTCTGGCACGAGGCGACTGGCTGCAACGGGCACGGTTGGTATCGGGGCTACTCCTTTTCGTTTTCGCGCTGGCGCATTTTTTGAATACCGCCATTGGGCTGGTCAGCCTCGAGCAGATGGACGAAGTTGACCGGTGGCGCGTCTGGATCATCCGCTCTGTGCCCGGCACGATCATCTTTGCCTCAGCGCTGGTGATTCACATCGTGCTGGCGCTTTACAAACTCGCCCGGCGTTCGACCTTGCGGCTGCCGATCTGGGAACTGGTCCAGATCGCCTTTGGGCTGCTCATTCCATTCCTGCTATTTCCCCATATCGTTAACACGCGCATCGCCAGCTCCTATTTCGGGGTGGTCGACAATTACCTTTACGAATTGGCCCGGCTGTGGCCCGCCAATGCCATCCTGCAGAGCACGCTGCTGATCCTCGTCTGGGTACACGGGTGCCTTGGCATCCATTTCTGGCTGCGACTGCACGAGCCCTACCGCGCCATCCAGCCAGCCCTGCTGTTCCTCGCCATTTCGGTCCCGCTGGCGGCGCTGGGCGGATTTATGATCTCGGGCCGTGCCGTCGCCACCTTGATCGAAAATCCGGAGGTGCTGCAGCGGGTGAAGGACATCACCCGTTGGCCGAATGCTGCCGACGGCGAACTGCTTGGCGCTTACCGGACGTACACGCGGCTGGGCTTCCTCGGCATTCTCGTGCTCGTGGCGATCGCTTCGAGCTGGCGCTACTTCGCTCGCCTGGGAGCGCCCAAGGTCAGTGTCAGCTATACCGGTGGCCCGACGGTAACGGGGGTAAGGGGCTCGACGCTGCTCGAGATTTCGCGTGCCAATCGCATCGCACACGCGTCGATCTGCGGCGGCCGTGCTCGATGCTCGACCTGTCGCGTGCGGGTCGAGGAGGGCGTCGAAGGATTGTCGCCGCCGGTATTCCCGGAATCCATCACCCTGGCCGCCATCGAGGCGCCTCACAACGTGCGTCTGGCGTGCCAAATCCGACCGACAAAACCGATCACTGTGACCCGTTTGCTGCGGCCGGCCAGCACCGGCCCGCAAGCGGCCGGGGTACCCGAGTCCGATTCCAACGGTACGGAGAAACAACTCGCCGTGCTCTACGTCAACATGCGGGAGTTTGCCGATCTCTCGGCCAAGAAGCTGCCCTATGACGTGGTTTTCTTGCTCAATGAGTTCTTCGCGACACTTGCCACCGCGATCAAGGCCCAGGGCGGCACGGTCGACAAGTTCATCGGCGACGGCGTGCTTGCCGTATTCGGCCAGAAGCACGGGCCTGAAGCAGGTTGCCGGCAAGCGCTACGGTCCATGCGAGCGATTGACCTTGCGCTCGATCACCTCAATTCATCGATCGCGCCCGACCTTGGTCGTCCTATCTCGGTCGCGGCCGGCATCCATTCCGGGCCGATGATCATCGGGCGCCTGGGGTATGGCGAAGCGGTGGATCTCACCGTCATCGGCGACGCCGCAAAGACGGTGCTGGAGCTTACGGAACTCGCCAAGGAGCGAGGCGTGCAGGTGGTCCTCACGGCGGAGGTGGCGCGGCTTGCAGGATGGGAGCCGCATCCGCAAATCATCGTTCGACAAGTCCTGCGCAGCATGGGAAGCACCGTCGAAACCGTGAACGTGCCGCGCGGTCGCGATCTGGCGGTCAGTATTCTGGCGCCGGGGATCGGCGAGGCGCCGCAACGGCCCTCGAAGGCCGCCGTCGAGGAGAACAAGCAGGCCGAACAAGTCTGACCCGACGGGATGATCTGCCGGCTGTGATCAGAACGGCGGTCTAAGTCGGACGCTCGATTTGTATGGCGCTCAGCGGCGATCGTAGACGTTCGGAGGCGGCGCTAGCACAATGTGTGATGCCCGCTCACGAGGGGGTCGCGTCATGACCGGCGCGGTCAGAACCGCCCGGCGTTGCCGGGATCGACGGCAGCCTCGGCGTTCATCTTCGCCACCTTGTAGGCGATCGCCGCACCGCCGACAGCGCCAAGAAGCGTGCACGGAATGAGATAGGCCATGATGCAGCTGTCGGCGAAGCAGCTCGACGAAAAGGTGCTGGCCAGCACGATACTGCCCAACGCTCCGGCTACCGCGCCGCCGAGCAACCCGAGCACGCTGTGGAAGACCACCTGAGCGCCCTGGTTGGCGGGTGTGCTCGCCGTCTCTTCACTGTCGCCAGCGGCTTCCTTCTCATCGAGCCAGCTCAAATCCGGCCTGCCGCTTGCCGTGTAGCGTACGGACTCCCGTGGATGCGAGTTTGCGGCCCCGATCGGATTGGAGCTTGGCCGCGACGCTGGATGCGATCCGCCAGGGGGAGCCGAGATCGGTCCCGGCGTAGACTGCGCCGCCGATCCGGGGGGTGGCGCCACGTAACCGCCCGTGCTCCGAAACAGCATCGGCCGCCACTGGGCAATCGTCTGCGGCCGCCCCTCGGGCCGGATCTGCAGGCCCCAATCCACCCCTTCGATGAAACCGGGCCGGTAGAATCCCTTGCTCACTCGGCCCACCGACAGAATTTTGTCGTGCATGATCCGCTCGGTCGCGTCTGGCGGCGTCTCGCCCGTCATGGCCCGGTAAAGCGTCGCCGCCAAGGCGTAAATATCGGTCCAGGCGCCTTGCAGATCGGAGCGGCTCGAATACTGCTCGGGCGGCGAGTAGCCGTGCTTGACGATGGCGGACATCGCGTGGGAGGCATTGCGCACGGACTCGCGTGCCGAGCCGAAATCGATCAGCACGGGCGCGCCGTTTTCCCGGATCAGGATGTTGTCGGGCGCGATGTCGCGATGCATCAAACCGTCCTGATGGATCTCGTCGAGCGCGCTCAGCAGCGGATCGACGATCCGATCGAGGTCCTCTTGCGTTGGCAAGCGTCCGATGCGCCGAAGCCAATCCGACATTGGGCCGCCGCGTTCGTAACCGAGCACGATGTAGGCGGTGCCGTTGGCCTCGAAAATGCTAGCGATGTCGACGATGGCGGGATGCTTGAAGCGGGCGAGCGCCCGCGCTTCGGTCGTGAAACGCTCGAGCCCCCAATGATAGGTCGGGCCGCTCGATGTGGTGGGGCGTACCGTCTTGCCTTCGCGATAGCTGAAGGCCTGCGGGAAATACTCCTTGATGGCGTAGTTTTTCCCGAGCACCGTATGCTCGGCCCGATAGGTGATGCCAAAACCACCGGACCCGATCACGTCGCGAATGACGTAATGATCCAGGCGCGTTCCCGGCGGCAACGGAAAGCGCAGCCTTACGTCCGCGGGTTGGGAAATATGCGCGTGCTTATTCGTCATCGCTGGTGCGTTGCCGCGCTGCCCTTTCCCGACCAGACCGTGCACCGGTTCGCCCGACTGGCTGATCATCTGGTCGGATGCCGGCTCCTACTCGGACCCGACCTCTATCCGGACCGGATATTCGCTTCAGGCTCGCGTGCTGTGTTGCCCGCGAACCATGGCTCTCGAACCCACGCTAGTCCATGACACGTCGTTGCCCTATGCCGTTTGAAAAACCGCGTAGGGCGCCAATGATACGACTAGCGTCTGCGATTTCTGCCCACTGCTGTCTGACTGGTCCAGTTGATAATCTGAACCCGGCGGTTCTCGGCGGCAAACGGCCGGCGGGGATTCTTGAGCCGCTGCCGTCCGAATCCGCGCGCCACGACCGAGTTGGGGTCGATGTTGTACTGGGCAATGATGAACGTCCGCACAGCCTCGGCCCGGCGCTGCGAGAGCGCGAGGTTATAATCCGGACGGCCTTTGCCGTCGGTGTGCCCGGCAATGATAAACCGGGCGTTCTTGAATTGCGGGTCGGCGAGCGCCTCGCCAAGGATTGCGAGCGTCGTCATCGCCGGCGGAATAATCTCCGCCCTGTCATACTCAAAATAGACTTCCAGGTCGGCCGTCGGCAAACCCAGCCGCGAGGCGATCTCTGGCGCACGCGCCATCACCTCGGGTGTCCCCATCGGGGGACCGGCGACGCCCGGGTCGGAGCTCGCCTGCGAGCCAGGAGCGGAGCCGCCGGAGCCGCCCGGAGCGGCCCCCGTTTGAGGTTCGGCGGGGGCTGGAGAGCTACCGCTGGAGGCCGGCGTCGTCCTGCCTTCATTGGCGGGAGGCGGCGCGGCTGCCGTCGAGGGCGGCGCCGGGTCGGCCGTCGGTGCGCCGGACGGGCGCGCCCGGCGACTGGACTCCGTTCCCGGTTGACCCTCTGTGCCGGGTTGCGTCCGCGCGGCCGTCGTTGGCTGTGCTGCGGGCGGCGACCCGGGGGTTGTGACGGGCGTCGGTGTCGCCGGAGGGGTCGCGACGGCCGCTCCGGGGGACGAAGTTCCGCTCTGGGGATTGCCAGGCGACTCCTTCAATTTCTTGATCAAGTCCTCGACGGCTTTTTGATCAGCACCCGATTGAGCGCGATTGAGAAGTTCCTTGACCGTCGGCTGGTTGTCCTGCGCCAGCACCGGATGCCCAAGCAAGCCGCCTGTCAGTGCTGCTATCGTAATCGCAATTCGACGCATAGCAGGCCCCGCTCATTATCCGTTTCACCGCAATTTCGAGGTTTACCGGACACTTCTGCGTCACTCCGACGCTTAAGCACCGTAAATCGACAAAGCTAAGCAATCAAGCTGTTGAATGGAGCCAGTGTAATCCATTTCCGCTTCACTTGGGCTTCAATTTAAAATGAAATGCCCGCACGCGGCATCGAGATCAATATTGCGAATGCCAGGTAATGCGGGGAGTTGGCCAGCCGACGGGGGTCGGCAGAGGCGGCGTGAGCGCGTTCAGCATCGCGGCCGTCACATTCCCCGAGATCGACCGGGAGCTGTCGGAAAAGATATCCCAAAACCCTCTTGGTTGTGGGGCCAGGGGCGGGAGCCACCGGTCGCCACGCGGGTTGCCGAAGAGAGCAGCAAGTTGGGGTGGAAGCCAAGCCTGCCTGAAAAGATGCTGGCTCCATGCGTTCTCGAACGGACGCGTCAAGGACGGTTGCGCGAACGGGGTGAATGCAGCGAATGGATGCGCCATCCAAGCGGGGACGGTGCTGATCGCAGTGGCCAAACCTTGGTTCGGCCACCAGGAGAGGAGGGGGTCTGGGAGCCTTGGCTGCGCGAAATACGGGCTCACATACGCCGCTGGGGCGGAGGAGGGCAGCTCTAAAAGGCCGAACGGCCAAAGCGGCATGGGTTTCGGCTTTGGCTGCAGGGTCTGCACAACATCAGCCACGATCAGACTGGTTTGCCGGGCCATTGCCAGATTCGCTTCGATCAGCTTGCTGCCGAATTGTGCGATCTCGAGCCAAGTTTGCGTCAAGCTCCCGTACCAATCCATCATCGTTGTCCGACCTCAATGGGGAACCGTGAAAGCGGTTGCAGTTCACGGACGCCGCAGGCAGACGGCAACCTAACATTGTTTAGACCGCACTGCAGCAATATTTTTGCAGTGCATCATAACGGCTGATTTGGAGAGGCTTTTTCAGACCTTTTCGACAAGTTCGCTGGCGCGGGGGTTCAGGGGGAGCATGGTCTTGGGACCGGCGGCCAGGCGTCCCGAGACGAGCCAGTACACTAGGCCAGCCACAACTCCGGCGCTGAGGAATGTCGATACAGCGTAGATGTTGAACACGGTCGAGCCGCCCGGCGCCTCGCTTTGATGTTGAGCGACGAAACCAACGCCCGCGATCAGCAGGCCGATAATGGCGAAATAGGTCCAAGCATCGACGCGTCGCCACTCGGCGATGGCGATTGCAAGCAAGGCGAAGGGAATTGAGAACAGTGCGCTATGCGCGGCAGCGAACGCGCTGAGTTCCAGAGCCCGGGCGATACGGTCCGCGGCGACGTCGGAGGGCAGGCTGAAAAGCTCAACGGGCGTGTAGGCAAACAGGACCTTGGTCACCCCGGCAGCCAGACAGGCGGCGATGAAACCGAGCAACACGCGCGTAAAACGACCCAACATGAGGTGCCCCTGCTCTCGTTGTGGGCCCAAGCGTACACAGGCTTCTGTTTGCGGCACAAGACGAAACAGGCCGGAGATCTTCGCCATCCGTACGCTCAGGCGCTGCGTCCGGCGATCAACCAATAGACCAGGCCGCCCGCAAAACCCGCAGTGGCGAAGACCTGCCAAACCAGTCCGGCCTGCGCCAGACCTTCGCCCAGACTTCCCGCGCGGGCCAACAGCGGCAGGCTTCCGAGCGAGACGCCGCCGCCGATCACATAGAACAGCGCCGACCGGATGCGGACCACCTCGCCTGCAATGATGAGGATAAGCACCGGCACGATCGTCGCGGCGGTGATGATCCCGTAGAAGCCCTGCAAAGCGTCAAACAGGCGTTCCCAGCCCGCTATTGCGTCCAGGCCCGCATGCAGGGTTTGGGTCATGCGTTCAAGCCCCAGCGAGAGCAGAACCGTGAGCGAGGTCAAGATCCCGAGCAGAAACCCCAGAGGCACGAGCAACAGCCGGCCCATTGCCCGCAACATCATGTTCAGCCACCTGCTGCGGGTGTGTCTCCCGGGGCCCGCTCGCTGGCGCGCACCTTGATGCTGTCGGAGCGGAGCTGGCCGCACGCCGCGAGAATATCGCGCCCGCGCGGCGTGCGGACGGGGCTTGCGTAGCCAGCCTTGTTCACCACCTCGGCGAAACGCTCAATATCCACCCAATCCGAGCAGACGTAGCGCGAGCCAGGCCAAGGATTAAAGGGGATCAGGCTGAGCTTGGCGGGGATGCCAGCCAAGATCAACCTGATCCCCTTTAATC
>JBKJYG010000327.1:0-2942 GCA_046715905.1 Hyphomicrobiaceae bacterium
GCGTGGGCGTGGCCGCGCTGGGCATCGGCTTGGCACTGGCCATCTCCCGGCCGGCGATCGCGCTGCCGCGGGAGAAGTACATCGTCGAGTATGATCGCGCATCGGATGAGGATCTGTACGAGGCAATCTCTGCCCCGCCGGTGGTCCGGCTCGAGCGGACCTATTCGCTGGACGAGATCCGCTACAGCCACCCGCTGCGGGAGCACATGCGCCGGGTCGACCTCGACACCATCACGTTCGAGTTCGGCTCCTTCGAGGTCACTCCCGACCAGTACCCGAAACTCGAACGTGCGGCCCGCGCCGTCGGGCGCGCCATCGAAAGCAATCCCGGCGAGGTGTTCCTGATCGAAGGGCATACCGACGCCGTAGGCTCGGACGAGGATAATCTGAGCTTGTCGGATCGGCGGGCGGAATCGGTCGCCGCGATCCTGACGGAGCACTACAACATCCCCGTGGAGAACCTCGTGACCCAGGGGTATGGCGAGCAGTTCTTGAAGGTGTCCGCGCAGTCAGCCGAGCGCGCCAATCGCCGCGTGGCGGTGCGCCGGATCACGCCGTTGCTGAGCCAGGAGGGTGGACCGCCGCAGTAAGCGGGCAAAAGCCACTTAACGGATCGACGACGAAACGGCGGGCAAACCCCGCCGTTTCCATTAGCTCTTCGTCGAGCGGCCGAGCCGCCACATCTCTTCCTGCACCCGGACATCGGCCAGCATGCGGTCGAGCAGCAGGCAGGTGCGGCGGAACAGGTCGGAGCCTTCGCGATAGTCGGCCGGCGCGAAGAAATCGCAGCGCCCGGCCTTGAACAGATCGACGCACTTGCCGCGATTCTTGCCCTGCGGATGCACGGCCACCGCGCAGCCCCCATTCTTGCGCATGACGGTCATCGAGGGCACGTCGGTATCGCCGTCGCCGAAGTAGATCATGTTCGAGAAGGGGATTGGACGTTCGGCCTCAGGCATATGCTGGTTGATGCTCTCGCCGAGGTTTTCCACGCCCTTGTTGATGCGGAACAGGTACTGGGTTTTTCCCGTGTCGGTGATGACGCGCTTGGGATAGGGCAGGTCGTAGGGATCGAACCAGTACTCCGACGCGAACACATTGTGAAAGCGGGGGCGGATGTGCGTACCCTCGATGATCTCGGTAAGACCCGACGAGATGAGATAGTGGCGCAGCGTCACGCCCTGACTCTCGGGACGGCCCCTGATGTAGGTCTCGATCGCGTCGAACCATGTCTCCACGCCGGGAAAGAGCTCGACATCGCGGCCCAGCGCCACCAGATCTTCCCGGTCGATGCGGACGCCTCGAGCCTTGGCCTTGCGGTACATCAGGTGCATGTAGGTGATCAGCGGATCGGCGCCGTGCTCCAGCGCCAGGGCGTTGGCCTCGGCCCAGAAGGCTTTTGGGTCGGCCCCGATTTTGGGCAGGAACGTGTATTCCTGCATCGGCTTGGGCGACAGCGTGCCGTCGAAGTCATAGACGAGTGCGATGATCTTCTTGTCGTAGTGCGCGCGCTTGTCGGCAACGGGAGGCTTCAGCGATGACATTTCGCGGCCGGGCTTGCGACCGCGTGCCGGTCCAGCGCGCTCAGGCTGGGCATGAGACTGCCGCAGCGGCTCGCGATCGAGGTCGTCTTTTCGGCTCGCCCTGCCGCGTCGCTCCGCACTGCGCTCGACCATCGTGTCCCCGCAATCCATGCCTGCCGATCTGCGGGCAAGGGTCATCTGATTCGGGTGGTGGAAGAAAGGCGTGCTCGGCTACCGCGCGACTGGCGGCGTCAGTTCATGCGCTTCGAAGGCGCGCCGCCCTATCCGCGATAGTGCGAATACTGCCCCTTGATGCGATACTGCTCGAGATAGGCCGGCACGATGCTGTCGATGGCGTGCGGGTTGTCGATCCCGAGCTCCCTCGCGGTGCGGCCCTCCTGTTTCGCCGCATCGCTGACGATGACGTCACGCCGCAGCATGCGGACCTGATCGACGGTGATCGGGCGCAGGCCGTTGGGCAGCGGGGCGGTGAGAGCGGCCATAAGCGTGGCGAGCCAAAACGGGAGGCGCAGATATCCGCGGTCGCGTCCCGCCCAGTCCTGCGTTTTGTCCAGCAGCTTGCGGAAGCTGAGGATCTCGGGCCCGCCCAGCTCATAAACGCAACCCGGCAGCGCGCGCCCCTCGGCAGCGGTGGCAACCGCATCTGCGAGATCGCCCACGAACAGCGGTTGAAAACGCGTCCTGCCGCCGCCGATCAGCGGTAGCAACGGCGCCACGCGCGCCATGGCGGCAAAGCGGTTGAAAAACTGGTCCTCCGGGCCGAACAGGATCGAAGGGCGCAGGATGACGGCCTCGGGAAACGCCTCGAGCACGGCCGCCTCGCCCGCGGCCTTGCTGCGGCCGTAGGACCCGGGCGATTTCGGGTCGGCGCCGATGGCCGACACGTGCACGAAGCGCAAGGCTCCGGCCTGTTTGGCGGCCCGTGCCACTGTCCGGGCGCCGTCGACGTGGATGGCTTCGAAGGTTTGCTTGCCGGTGCCGGCCAGCACGCCGACCAGGTTGATCACGATTTCGGCGCCCTCGACGGCGCGCTCCACCGACTCGGGAAAGCGGATGTTGGCCTGCACGGGGTGGATCTGCCCGACGCGGCCCATCGGCTGCAGGTATCCCGCCAGATCCGGCCGGCGCATGGCCGCCCGAATGCGGAAGTTGTGGCGGGCGAGTGCGCGCACGGCGTGGCGCCCGACGAACCCGGAGCCGCCAACCACGGTCACCAGCGCTCCCGCATCCAAGCGTGATGTCATGCCCGCGTGTCCTCATCCACGATCCGCAGCCAACGCGTTGAAGGTCGTCACGTCTGCGGGGCCATCAATACAGGTGACGGCCACCCTCCTCAAGCGGGTCGTAACACCCGAGTTGCGGCTGACGCCGAGCGGGCCTTGCCTGCAGCCTGAGTTG
>JBKJYG010000328.1:0-2943 GCA_046715905.1 Hyphomicrobiaceae bacterium
TTCACGACAGGTGCTCGCAGACTACCCGAGTTTGGAGGCAGCTTGAAGCGGTACTCGTGCTGAATAGGGAACGCGGGGTTCCCCCGGGACTCAGCGCTGTTCGCACTTGCGCTAGGCCCAGTCGTCCGGCCTCCGGCCTCCGGCTCGCTCAGCGGGCCAATCCCAGCTCGCGGAGCCGTTCACGTCTCGGAGAGGCGCATTGATCGGGCACGTCCCCAGCCTAAATAATCATCCAGGGCAACAGGAACGCAACAGGAGTGCAGCTAATGCGGGTGTTTGGTTTAACGCTTCTGGCGTTGGCCGGGATCGTGACAACGACCGTGTCGGTATCGGCTGGCTGTAGTGTGCGCGCGCGATACTGCGATTATCCCACTTGGGCCGCTAACGCCTTCGAGGGCCGCGTGGGCAGCCATTACGTGAACAATCCTTCGATTCAGACGCAGCAACCCGCCTATCAGAACCGCCGCGTACGTCGTTGAGGCCTATTCCAGGCCCGACGTTCAACTGTGGCCCGCGTCCATCAGCATCAAGTCGGTATCCTCGGGCCGAGCCCCGGCGGTTGTCAGCATGGCGTGCGCTTGACCCCGATGATGGGTCTGATGATTGAAGAAATGGGTGACCAGCAGCCAGGCGGGCAACACGCGCTCCTGCTTGGCGATGCCCGAGTACCATCTGAAATCGCCCGCGAGCCAATCGGGTCTCATCTTCGACGTCCAGTCCAGGATCGCCTCATCAAAGGCCTCGCGCTGCCTTTTGAGTTCGGTCCAGTCGGTAATCATGGTTGAACTGTCCGTCAGGCCGACTGGCGGCTTGGGTGAGCCTGCGAAGCGGCTCAGCCACTGCTGGTCACCCCACACCAGATGACACAGCGTGCCGTGGATGGAGCCCCAGAAGGCTCCCCGGGTCGCTCGGCGCTCACCGTCGCTCAGCGTGTCGGCTGCATGATATATTGACTTGTTTTGCCACTGATTGTAGCGAGCCATGGTTTGCACGTAGTCGGTGCCGATCATATTGGCGTCCTCCGGCTGCGATCCATTCCCGTAAAGCCTCGACCGTAAACCAATGAGTGCCGTTGATAAACGAAGGCTCGGCACATGATATCGGTCGTCATTCCCACGCTCAATGCCGAGACGGGCCTGGCCGCGTCTCTGTCCGCCTTGGTCGAGGCTGCGGTGCAGGGGCTCGTGCGCGAGGTCATCGTCGCGGACGGCGGCTCGACCGACCGAACGCTGGCGATTACCGATCAAGCCGGCACTCGATTGGTTCGGTCAGGGCCTGGGCGCGGCTGCCAGATGGCGGCGGGAGCGGCCACGGCGCGGATGCCGTGGCTGCTGTTCCTGCACGCCGACACGGTGCTCGAGACGGGATGGGAGAAGGACGTGTCAGCCTTTATCGAGCGTGTCGACGTCGGGCAACGTCCGCCGGCGGCAGCCGCTTTCCGCTTTGCCCTCGATGACCTTGGATTTGCCCCCCGCCTGGTCGAACTGGGTGTGTCGATGCGGTGTACGCTCCTGCGACTACCGTATGGCGATCAGGGCTTGCTCATTCCGAGCTCCCTCTATCGCGAGTTGGGCGGTTTCCACGCGCTGCCCGTCATGGAAGATGTCGATCTCATCCGCAGGCTTGGGCGCTCGCGAACCATCATGCTTCGCTCTCGCGCGATCACCAGCGCCGTTCGATATCGGCGCGACGGCTACAGTCGCCGATCGGCTCGTAATCTGCTCTGTATTCTGCTGTTTTATTTGCGCGTGTCGCCACGGGTGATCGCCCGCCTTTACGGTTAAATCGGCGCCGCGTGCCTAGGCTCTATCACAAGCGCGTGAAAGGCCGCGTTACGGTCTTCTGTGCGTCACCGGGATGCGCTTAGTCTGCTGCCGGATGGATGCCTTACGCCCAACCATCGAACCGGGAGAAAACGAAGATGCAGACGATATCAAGGCGCGGTGTTGTCGTTTCGGCGGCAGCGGCCGGAGCCGCTTTTGGGCTTAAGGGCCCGCTAGAATTTCTCTCACCAGCAATGGCCCAGCAAGCTGGCTCGTCGGCCGGCAGCACGTCTAAAGCAGCCACCACGTCGCAATTGGCTCCCAATGGATCCCCGCAGGCCATGGTCGAGCGCGGGTTCGTCAAGTTCAAGGTCGGCGATATCGATGTGACCCAAATGTACGACGGTACCTGGGAAAAACCCCATGATGCAGGTTTCATCAAGAACGCCTCGCTTGACGAAACCAAAGCGGCCCTGAAAGCCGCCAGCATGACCGACGCCTACGTGCCCATCCCCATCCCCTTTACCGTCACCGTGGTGTCGCAAGGTGGCAAGACGTACATGTTTGATTCAGGCACCGGAGCGCAGGGCGCGCCCACCGCGGGTCTGATCAAGAAGAATGATATGATGAAGGCAGCGGGCATTGATCCGAAAAAGATCAACGCCATCATCGTGACGCACTTCCACGGCGATCACATTTTCGGTTTGATGGAAAAGGACACCAACGCTCAGGTTTATCCCGAAACCGAGATCATCGTGCCGGCGGTTGAATATGCGTATTGGACCAACGCAGCCGAGGTCGCCAAGCTGCCGGAAGCGCGGCAAGCCTTGGCCAAGCGCATCAATGCGACGTTGCCGACCTGGAAAAACATCAAGCAAGTCGAGGCCGACAAGGATGTCGTGCCGGGCGTGAGGGCGATTGCCGCTTACGGTCACACGCCCGGTCACACGGCCTATCTGATGTCGTCGGGGAGCAATCAGCTCATCATTTCTGCCGATTTCACCAACGTGGCAGCTTTGTTTGTCAAGAACCCGGGCTGGCATGCCGCGTTCGATCAGGATGCGGCGACAGCCGAGGCGACGCGTAAGAGCCTGATCGATCGTGCCGTGCGCGAGGGCGCCACCCTGTCCGGTTATCATTGGGGCATGCCGGGCGCCGGTACGATCCGTAAGGATGGCAC
>JBKJYG010000329.1:0-5182 GCA_046715905.1 Hyphomicrobiaceae bacterium
CTCCTTGACCGTTTCGCTGGAGGCGGGTGCGTTGCCGAAGCTTGGATTGACAAGGCGCATGGATCAAATCCTCTAAGCTTATCCGCGGTGCCGGACGCTGCAGCTCGGAGCGGAACCACAGTGTGCCCGTGCATAGGTCGGGGTGCAACACCTGGTCAGGCTTCGACCAGGCGCGTGATCTGGCCCACGTCGCTCACGGTGTCGAGGGTTTGCAGGCGCTCGAACAAGGGCGCAACGCGGTTGGCCGGCAGCGCCCGGCGCGCGCAGTCGGAAAACTTCTCGAACATCTCGGCGTCCGACATGGCGTTGAGCGGCCCTCGGCAGACCACGTGATCGACCCGCCGTGACACGCGTTGGCCGCTTTTCAGCGTGACGACGACCTCGGCGCCGAACTGGTTTGGACCGTCGGCTGGCATGTCGGGATGGGGGGCTGCCGTCGTCAGGGCCATGATGCGGCGCACATCGGCATCGTTGAACGCCGTACCTTCGAAGTCCGAAATCCGAACGGCACCGCTCGCGAGGGCGCGGGCGACGGTATACTGCTGCGAGAATTTGGCGCCGAGCGGGCTTTGCGGGTCAGGGTTGTCGGTGTGCGGCAGCCGGCGGCGATGCGCGAGAATGTCGATCCGGTCTACCGTTTCGGGGCTGACGGGCTCGTCGCGCTTGAGCTGCTGCATCATCATGATGGCAGGGTGCGTCGAGCCGCAGCAGGGGTATTGCTTGAGTCCGTTGGAGCTATCCTCGATCTCGAGGGGCGCGTACCAGTCAGCCAGCAAACGATCGATATCGTAATTGCCGCGGCCATTGTAGACATCGAGGAAGCCTTGGCTGTGCTCGAGGGCGGCGGGATTGGACGTGAAGCCCCGCTGCGCGATGAAGGCGGCGAAGACGCCGTTCCGGCCGCCATGGCCGACGTGCAGGGGTTTGGTCATGGTGCCGAAATTGGCCTTGATGCCCGACGCGAAGGAAGCCGCGAGAGACAGAGCCCGGGCCGTCGTCGGCACGTCGAGGCCGAGCAGCCGGCTGGCGGCCGCCGCAGCCCCGAACACGCCGATCGTCGCCGTCGGATGCCAGCCCTTGTCATAGTGATGGAAATTGAGCGCCCGAGCCATCCGGATCTGCAACTCATAGCCAACGATAAAGGCTTCCATCAGCGCGCGGCCCGAGACCTTGCGGCCCTCCGAGACTGCAATCACTGCTGGCAGCAGCATGGCCGAGGGGTGGCCCCCCATGTGCCCATTGACGTCGTCAAAGTCATGAGCGTGGGACGCCACGCCGTTGATCAGCGTGGCGTCGAGCGCGCTGGTGCGGCGTCTGGTGCCGAAGACCAACGCGGGACCGGGCGCCTCGGTGATGCCCGGCGTATCGCGGAGAATGGTGGCACAGGGCTCATTGGCGCCGGCCAGCGTGCATCCCACGGTATCGGTGATGGCGGCTTTCGTCCAGGCGGCGGCGTTCGATGTAACCCGGTCGGGAGTGAAGCTTGCGAGCTGCTCGGCCAGCGCCACGGCCAGCGGTGGCAGATCGCGTGAGGATGCGGGTGTGCGGGCGGCTGCGTGGCTCATGCGTCATCTCCCCTGGCCTCAGCGCTAACAGACCTTACCCAGCCGGAATGCGCAAGCGCTCCGACTGGTGCTGGTGTTGGAGCTCACGAGACGAGATGCGGCGAGGGGTGGGCCACATGGGAAGTGGCGACATGGCAAGAAGGGTTTAGGGAGAGGGCGTTTTCCGCCTCTCTCCCTGACGCGGTTCGACCTGACGCGTCAGGTCCCATCGCTTGCTTTCGTCAGCTAAAAAACTTGCCAAGCGGGACATTGTTCCTCTGGCACTGCGATGATGCCGATGCTGCAGGGGTCGCCGGATTTTCAAGGGTCGGGGCTGAAGCGCCGGCCAATGGCGTTGCGCGGGGTTGTCCCGGCAGGAACTTTCGACCACAATTGACGACAACCAAGCTCAAATCGCATGTAGGCGTGCTCAGGGGGACTTTTATGACCGGTCAGCTCGATTCATCGATGCCGGCGACTCAGCCCCTCGACGTGGCCTCCATAGGTAATGGCCGCATTGCCGCCCTGATCAACGCTCGGGGACGGATCGTGTGGTGCTGTTTTCCCCGTTTCGACGGCAATCCGATATTCTCGTCTCTGGTGGCCGGGGACGAGGAAAAAGGGTTTTGCGACGTCCAGATGTTTGGCGCGGTCTCTTATAGCGCGGCCTACGTGCGGAATACGGCAATCCTGCAAACGACGATTACCGACGGCGGCGCCAACGCGGTTCGGATCACGGATTTCATGCCGCGCTTCCGACGCTTCGAGCGGATGCTGCATCCGCCCCAACTGTTCCGCCGCATCGAACCGTTGCGGGGCGTGCCGCGCATTCAGATCCGCGTTCGCCCGACCTTCGATTACGGCAAAGCCTGTCGAACGCAGGCGATGGGATCAAGCCACATCCGGTACTGTGGCGAGGCCAATGCCGTTCGGCTGACCACCGACGCGCCGCTTTCCTATATCGAACAAGAATCCTTCTTTGCCCTGACATCACCGGTCACGCTGATCTTTTCTCCGGACGAACCGTTCGATGCCTCGATCGACTCGGTCTCGACGGAGTTCCTCGAACGGACGCAGAATTATTGGTTGGAGTGGGTCCGCGCCCTGGGGGTCCCCTTCGAATGGCAGGCCGATGTCATCCGCGCCGCCATCACGCTCAAACTCTGCAGCTTCGATGAGACCGGCGCCATTATTGCCGCGCAAACGACATCCATACCCGAGGCTCCCGGATCGGGCCGCAACTGGGATTATCGATACTGCTGGTTGCGCGATGCGTATTTCGTCGTCAAGGCGCTGAACAGGCTCGGTGCGACGGGGACCATGGAAGCATACCTCAGCTACATCACCAGCATTGCCATCGATCCTTCGGGGCCTCTGAAGCCCGTGTACGGCATCGTGCACGATCAGCCGCTCGAGGAGACGATCGCGTCCGATCTCAAGGGCTTCCTGGGCATGGGTCCCGTGCGCGTTGGCAATCAAGCCGCCGAGCAGGTGCAGCACGACGCCTACGGCAGCGTGATCCTGGCCAGCTCGCAAATGTTCATCGACCAGCGGTTGCCGAGGATGGGCGGTGAATCGCTTTTCCATCAGCTCGAGCCGCTTGGCGAGCGGGCCAAGAAGTTTGTGCTCGAGCCTGACGCCGGCCTTTGGGAATATCGGGGGCGGCAGCGGATCCACACGCATTCCGCAACGATGTGCTGGGTGGCGCTCGATCGGCTGGCCCGGATCGCCGCCGGGCTCGGTCTGATGGATCGCGCGCAGTATTGGCAGACCGACGCCGACCGCATCAAGCACGTGATCTTGTCACGCGCCTGGAACCCCACACGCGGGGCGATCGTTGGCGCGCTTGATCATGATGACTTGGATGCCAGCGTGTTGCTGATGCCGGAATTAGGGCTCATCCGTGCGGACGACGAGCGCTATCTCAAGACCGTTGAAACGGTCGGCCGGGAGTTGATGCGCAGTGGATATTTGATGCGCTACACCGCGCACGATGACTTCGGTGCGCCGGAGACCGCTTTCCTCGTCTGCCAGTTCTGGTACATTGACGCCTTGGCGCTGATTGGCCGCCGCGATGAAGCGCATGAGCTGTTTTGCGATGTGCTTAGGCGCCGCAATAGCTTTGGGATCTTATCGGAGGATATTCATCCCGAGACCAAGTGTTTGTGGGGCAACATCCCTCAAACGTACTCCATGGCGGGGATCATCAACACGGCCATGAACCTCTCTCGTCCGTGGCAGGAAGCTTGGATGTCAGACTAATGGGGAGGAACGCGGACTCGCAGGCTGACGTTTAAGCTAGCGGTTGCCATGGAGATGGACCATTAGTACCGCTAAGGATATTGCATGAGCAGAATTGTTTGTGTTTCGAACAGGGTCACTGATCCCCGAGCCGCGGCGCAAGCAGGTGGCGTGGCAGTCGCCCTTTCAGATATCTTGCGAAATAACAAGGGACTGTGGTTCGGATGGTCGGGGCGCGTCGAGCGTAAGCCCAAGGACGATGCAGACGTTCAGGTCGTCGGCAGAGGCGGGGGCTCGTTAGCCACCGTAGATCTCAACCCCGAGGAGCATCGCGGCTATTACTTGGGCTATTCCAATTCCGTGCTCTGGCCCGTCTTCCATCATCGCGTTGATCTTGCGAAGTTCGAGGCCGGCTTTTTCAATACCTACGCTGGTGTCAATAAGCGCTTCGCGGCCTCGCTGACGAAGCTGCTCCTGCCCGATGATCGGATTTGGGTTCACGATTACCATCTCATTCCGCTTGCGTCCGAACTCCGTGCCTTGGGTGTGAACAATCCGATCGGCTTTTTCCTTCACATCCCGATTCCGCCCTCGCAAACGTTCCTCGCCATCCCCGAGCATTTCCCGCTCGCCCAGGCCTTCGCGGCCTATGACCTGATCGGCCTGCAGACGACCGCCGACGTCGCCAACCTGATTGATTACCTCGAACACGGAGCCTCCGGGCGCATGCTGCCCGACGGGCGCATCCGTATGGGCGGCCGGATCATGAGCATCGGCAGTTTCCCGATCGGCATCGACCCTGGCTATTTCTCTCGCGGCACGGACACGGTGCCGCGCATGGCCGGTCCCGTTGGCGCACGCCGGATCATTGGCGTCGATCGGCTCGATTACACCAAAGGCTTGCCGCAGAAATTCCGCGCGTTCGGCCGCTTCCTGGAGAAATACCCGCACAATGCCGGCAAGGTGGTCCTGACTCAAATCGCGCCACCCACCCGCGAAAGCGTCGAAGCCTATACCGACATCCGCAACGAGCTCGAGAGCTTTTCCGGGTCGATCAACGGCACCTACAGCGAATTGGACTGGGTGCCGATCCACTACATTCATCGGGCCACGTCCCGCAAGAAGTTGGCAGCGGTGTTCCGCTCGTCGCGGATCGGGATGGTCACGCCGTTGCGGGATGGCATGAACCTTGTCGCGAAAGAATATGTCGCCGCGCAGAACCCCGACGATCCTGGGATTTTGATTCTGTCCCGCTTCGCTGGGGCGGCGGAGCACATGAGCGAGGCTCTGATCGTCAACCCATACAACATCGAGGAAATGGCAGATTCGATCGAGTGTGGCTTGAAGATGAGCCTTGCCGAGCGAAAGGCCCGGCATCAGGCACTGCTCAAAGTGAT
>JBKJYG010000330.1:0-2859 GCA_046715905.1 Hyphomicrobiaceae bacterium
CAGAGGCGTGTCGTCATCGACCTTGAGGTCGAGCGAGTTACCATTGATCGTCAACTTCGCCATTGTTGATCTCCTTGCAGGACGGAATGGGAGCACTGGGATTGGACAGGTCGTGGCCAAGTCAGTCCGGCGCTACAGTCTCGACGGCCAGGGGCCTATCACCTCGGCATCTTACAGGTGTTTCACCTCGCATCTTAATCGAGGTTTTTCCGTTTGGACGCGACTCACGCCTTTGTGAAGTTCTCGCAGGCCCGGCTAGATGATCTCGACTTCCTCGGTGATGAAGGTCTTGATGGCGCCAAGGTACAGCGAACCGTTATCGAGAACAGCCTGCAATTCGGGGCTGGCTGCAGCCCGCTGCAAGGCCGCCCTGTCGTCATACCAGAGCTCGGCCATGGCATCGACGGACATGGGCTGAATAGGAGCGTTGGCCCGCTCGGGCTCTTCTATGACGAACGAAAGCACGTAGCGGCGCACACCCGGCACGGCACGCACCATCGGCGCATGCTCGCCTTCCCAGACTTTGCGGAATTCGGCTCTGGAGAGGTGGCTTTTACGGGTCAGGAGCGAAACGCTTTTGATCATCGGGAAAGCCTTCCTGGGCAGACGCGCGACGGCGTTCAGTGGGTCTCTGCCAGTTGTCGAAGCGCGTAGACGGCGGTGTGCTGGACGCGCGCGATGAGCTTTGCGCCATTGGCCACGACGATGCCGTCGAGCTCGACTAGGCGATGTCCCTTGCGCTCGTAATTGGCTGTAACCCGCGCCCGCGCTTGCAGCTTGTCGCCGATCCGCGCTTCGGCGTAATTGCGCACCTTGCTGCCGGTGTGCACCCAGGGGGCGAGGACCACGTTTTCCTTCAGGGCTGAATTGAGCAGGCGCAGTAGGATGCCCGGATGGGCAAGGCCATGTTCGCCATACAATGGATTTTCCTCGCGCACATCGCGCAGATAGGTTGCCGCCTGGTCCGGAGTGAACGTCATTGCGGCCGTTGACAGCCACGTGTCGACCGACAAGCTTGCTGGGCTGGCGGGCGGACGCTCGCTGGGCGGCTCACGCAGCTGCCAGTCCGAGATCGAGGGAGCGTGCTCCCCGGTCTCGGCCATTGATGCGTGACCCGTGGCGCAGAGCACGCCGTCACTTTCCAGCTTGAGTTCGAGGCCTGGTGCGGGCGCCGTGGGAGCCGCCGTGATCAGCGCCGTGCGGCCGTCATAGAGTGGTTTCAGCAATCGGCAGTCCATGCGGCCGCGGCTCAGCCAATCGCGCCCGAAGGCCGCCAACACCGGGTGTGTCATGTAGGCGTACATCTCGACGCCGGGAACGAGGCCACCCGTGAAGCCCAGCTTCTTGGCCACCGTGTCGTCGTGGATCTTATTCTCCGAAGCATGGGAGAGATTATAGGCTTCCACGGAGTAGGTCATCGGCGTTGCCGGCATAACGGCATCTCCTTGGGCATCGAAGCTAACAAAAACCTCGAGGAGCAGGGTCACACGCCGGCCCCGATACGCGGGAAGCGGCCTTCGATGGGATAGCCCGGATCCGTGTAGCCAGGCGTCGAAGGGTGCCCCGGACGGACGAGGCTGTCCACCAGTGCTTCATCCTCGGCGCTCCACGGATAAGCAAGCGCGCTGAAGTAGCTCGTCCACTGCTCGAACGTCCGCGGCCCGGCGATGACCGAGGTAATCGCCTGGTTATTCAGCACCCAGGCGACGGCGAAGTCGACGAGGCTGTGGCCTTTCTTCTCGGCTTGGGCTTTCAGCTTCGCCGCGATCTGCAGCGATTCCGGCCGCCATTCGGTCTCCATGATGCGCCTGTCCCCGCGGCCGGCGCGGGTATCGGGCGGCGCGTTGCTGCCGGGTTGGTACTTGCCCGACAGGACGCCGCGCGCGATGGGGCTATACGGGGCAACGGCCAGATTGAAGGCGCGCGCTGCCGGCAGCACCTCGACCTCGGGCATGCGGTTCATAAGATTGTAGTAGGGCTGCAGGATCACGGGCGGCGGTGCGCCGACCTCCCGGCAGGCCGCGATAATGACCGGGATGTGCCAGCCGCGCACATTCGACAGTCCCCAATAGCGCAGCTTGCCTGCCGTGATGAGATCGCCGAACGTTCGCGCGACCTCCGTCCACGGCACGGTCGGATCGACACGGTGGATGTAATCGATATCGATATAGTCGGTGCCGAGCCGCTTCAGTGAAGCATCGACGGCCGCCACCATGTGCCGCCGCGACAGGCCGCGATCGTTGGGTCCAGGTCCCGTCGGTTGGGCGAGCTTCGTCGCCAGCACCCAGTGATCGCGGCGTTCGCGAATGACGCGGCCTACCACCTCTTCCGAGCGGCCTTTCTCGTAGACGTTGGCCGTATCGATGAAGTTGACGCCATGCTCGGCGGCATGATCGACAATCCGCTGGGCCTCGGCTTCGGGCGTCGGGCCGCCGAACATCATCGTGCCGATGCAGAACTCGGATACTTTCAAACCGCTTGCCCCCAGCGGACGATGGCGGATCGCGGGGATGGCGGTCGGCGGCGTGGCTGGGGCGGGCATCAGGCGGCATTCCTTCGACAGCAGAGGTGCTTGACAATCCTGTCATGTCCGCGCGTGTGCATCCACACCTTTGCAGAGGGCCGTGACGGTCGGGATCTGGAGCGGGCAACCCAGGGCGCCGACTTAGGGTTATGACATCTTGGATTTTGCAACCGGCCCGCACACAATCTCATAAGGATCGCCTGATGCCCTGCTCCAGACCACCGGCCAAGTTCTACACCGCGCTCGCGGCGGGCGCACCGGAACCCTACCGCGCCTTGCCGGTACGGCTCGAGCGCATGATCCATTTCATTCCGCCGCACGTGGAAAAGATCACG
>JBKJYG010000331.1:0-3863 GCA_046715905.1 Hyphomicrobiaceae bacterium
ACCCAGGGGACCGGCGGCCGTCACTATGGTCGTAGCAGCGTCCTCATTCCAGCGTGTTGAAAACGGGAGCCGTCAGCGACCAGCGCAAGCCGTCCGGTGCGTAATCGACGTGTGCCGAGCCGCCGACTGCCGCTTCCACCATGCGGAGAGTGACGAGTTGTCCGAAGCCTTTGCGCGTCGGGGGCACGACCTTGGGGCCGTCTTCCTCGATCCACTGGATTGAAAATAATTTCTCGGCCGAGGCGCCGATGTCCCCGGCTTCGTTCTGCCCGGAAACGACGTCCCAGATAATCCTGATCCGCCCCTCGTCCACCGACAGCGCGCCATACTTGCTGGCGTTGGTCGCCAGCTCATGCAAAGCCATACCGATACCCTGGGCCGCGCTCGGAGAGAGGCGCACCGGCGGCCCCGCAAGCTGGACCCGATCGCCGATCATATCTTTCACATGCCCAAGCTGCGCGCGCACGAGAGTAGCGATCTGGATGCCCTGCCACTCACTGTCGACAAGCAGGTTCTGACTTTCGGCGAGCCCATTCACGCGCTCCGAAAAGCGCGTGACAAATGTCTCGGCATCCGAGTGCCGCGCGGTTTGCCGTGCAATCGACTGCACCACGGCCAGCAGGTTCTTGGAGCGATGGTTCACTTCACCCATGAGCAACCGGATGCGCTCCTCGGCCCGCTTCTGCTCGCTCACATCGAGAATGGTCGCAAAGCCGCGCAGAGGCTTGGAAGCTGGGCTAACCTCCAATGCTACGACGCTCTCGAACCAGCGCTCGACATTATCATCGCCGCGCACGCGGTATTCCAGCTTATCAATCGAGCGGCCAGCCAGCAGATCAGCAAAAGCGGCTTCAACGCCCGGCCGATCAAGAGCATTGACACGCTCGAGAACGAGCTCCGCCGTGGCCGGAAGGTCACCGACGGGAACCGAAGGCATGGCCGACGCGAGGCCCAGGATGGCGGCGAAATTTTCAGCCAGATCGGTGCGACCCCGCTCGAAATCCAGCTCGAGGTAGGTCAGCCGAGTGGCGTCGGCGGCCTGGCGCAGTCGCGCGCGGCTCTTGGCGAGCGCCAACTCCGTCCGCTTGCGCTCGGTGATGTCAACGTGCGCACCCACCAGCCGCTGCTCGCAACCCTCCGCATCGCGTTCGATCTCACCGACCGCCCACACCCAGCGGACCCGACCATCACTCGGGCGGATCACGCGATACTCGCCGGAATAAAACGTGGAACCAGCCTGCAAGGTGTCGCGGATCGCTCGGTCGGCGTTCTCGCGGTCATCCGGGTGCACGCGACGCAACCAGTCCGCGTGTGTTTCCTCGGTGGATTCGAGAGGCAGCCCGTGAATACGCATATATTCGATCGAGCGCCGACTAGGCAGACTGGCGTCGCTGAGGTCGACCTCGAAGCCGCCAATCTTGCCAAGTCTCTGCACCCGGGCAAGCTGGGCTCCGCGATCGCGAAGTGCTTGTTCCGCTTGCCGCCGTTCCGTGATGTCGGCTATGGCAGCGACCGCGTACAATAAACTGTGCCTTTCATCACGGACCGCAGTGGTTGAAACCGAGACCCAGACCGAAGTCCCGTTTTTGTGCACGTATCGCTTTTCGTATTTGATCACATCCAGCTCGCCGGCAACCAGTGGCCGCAGCAAGCTTTTCGTGAGCTCAAGGTCATCGGGATGCGTCAAACCGAGCGCCGAGAGACCAAGCAGTTCGTCCCGCGTGTACCCCAGCATTCGACACAAATGGTCGTTGACGGCGAAGTACCGTCCATCCGGCAGTGATTCACTGATGCCGACGCCGACCGTGTCCAGGGTGATCTGAAGCCGCCGCTCGCTTTCACGGAGGCGAAGGGCGACCGCCGTACGTTCGCGGATGTCGCGAAAGATAACCGAAACGCCACGAAGACCGTTGTGGACATCGAGAATAGGTGACGCATTGATCTCGACGGGGATCAGGTCTCCAGCCTTGGTGCTGACGTAGGCTTCCGTCGGCATGACCTGCTCGCTGGCCTTGACGACAGCAAGGAACCGGGCGCGTTGATCGGGCCTATCGCCCGGTACGAAGAGTTCGTCCACGGGGCGGCCGAGCGCTTCCATCTCGGAGTAGCCAAACAGCCGTGTGGCGCCCGGATTCCAGCTCCCAATCAGCCGATCAAGACCGATGCTGATAATACCGTCGTTCGACGCCGCGATGATAGCCGCGAGCCGTGCGTTGTTCTCGTCGGCCGCGCGACGCGCTGCAATGCGCTGAAACCCTTCGGTCGCTCCCCGGACGGCGCGCTGCAAACTGTCTTCGTTGAAGAAATCTTTGTTGAGATAGTCCTGCGCCCCCAACCTCATGGCTGAAACCGCCGTGGCCGTAGTGGCAGTGCCCGTCAGCATCACGACGGCGCAAGGCAATGTCCCATCGCTGTTTCGAAGGGCCTCCAGGACTTCGAGACCATCTTTGTCGGGCAATTGATAATCAAGCAAAATACAATCGGGCCGTTGAGCTTGGGCAGCCAGGAGACCAGCCGCGCCCGAGGCCGCTTCGATGAGCACGAAGCCTTGCGGCTCGAGCGCAACCCGCACGATGATCCGGTCTTCAGGCGAATCATCGATGATAAGAATTCGCAGCGGCAGGCTTGCGTCAGCGGGAACAGCGGCTTGCTCTGATCGAACGCGATACGGCGGGCGCGTCGCCAACGGAACGACCACCCTTGAATTCGTCATCTGAGCCTTCAGTTTCACGCACCCAATTATCATGAGCAATCAGCTTACGTCATCCTCGTGGGTAATGCAGCCGGATTTCGTTGATTGCGGTGCAGCAGTTGAACGGCGTCTAGCCAGAACCGGGCGACGCCAATTGAGGTCAGCAACGTTAACGAGATCGGCGCTTGCTCCCGCCTGAAAGCGTGCGGCTTGAGGCTGACATTTCAAGCAGGCTCCCCCATCGGGCACCCCAATGAGCCTGTATTAAGGTTTATCCGAAGCTAAAGTGAAGAAAAAGGTTGTGCCCTCGCCCGGGGAGGAGTTGACCCAGATGCGCCCGCCGTGGCGCTCGATGGTTTTCTTGGCTATGGTGAGGCCAGCGCCTGTGCCGCCCCCAAACTCATCACGTCCGTGCAGCCTACGAAAGATCTGGAAGATGCGTTCGTGCTGGCGCTCAGCGATGCCGATGCCGTTGTCGCGGACGTAGATCGTCGGCAAGGGGCCGGGCTCTACGCCGATCTCCACCCAACGTTCGGTCTTGTCGTTGTATTTTATTGCGTTGCTGACGAGGTTGGTCAGCATCTCCCGCAACCGCACCCGATCTCCTCGCACCCTCGGCAGCGGACGGGTTCGGCGGATGGTCACACCCGAGGCGGAGATCCTTGGAGCGAGAAGCGCGATGACGTCATCAAGCAGGGGCTCGAGATCGCAATCGACGAGCACCAGGTCGGCACGACCCGTGCGGGAGTACTGCAGCAGCGACTCGATCAGATCATCCATGCGTCTGGTGAGCTTGAGAATGGTGTCCGTCTGCTGCGCCGGATCGCCGTCTCCCCGCTTGAGGAAGTTGGCCATATGGTGGATGCCGCGCAATGGTTCCTTCAGATCGTGCGAGGCCACATAGGCGAAGCTGTCGAGTTCGAGGTTGGCATCCTGTAGCTCGCGGTTGAGCAGCTCCGTCTCTTCAGCGCGCGCCAGGATGATCTCGACGATGGCCCATCGCAGATCAGCCGCCGCCTTGATCTCGAAATCCTCCCACGGCCGGGAGCGGCCCACGACGCTTTCTTTCCACATCGCGAACGAGGTGCGCGGCATCAGCCTGATCGAGCCGTCGCTGCGGTCGATTTCGACCGGCTTTTTAGGATCGCCCGCCCAGTGCACCGTCTTGGCC
>JBKJYG010000332.1:0-3784 GCA_046715905.1 Hyphomicrobiaceae bacterium
GCTCGACCAGGCTCAGCATCTCGGCAATGGCCCGCCGCCGGCCGGCCCTGAGCGCCACCGTCAATTCGCAGACGGCATCGGCAGCCTTAGACGTTGTTGCGGACGCCGGTATTGGTGCGCGTGTTTCGGGCATGACTCAGGACCCTATCCCGGGCCATCGATTTGGCGGCGAGAGAGAGGCGGGCCCCACTCCCACCATCGAGAACAATGGCGTTGCAATCTTGATCGAATGCAGATGTCGATGTTCCGCCAGCTCCAGCAGGCGGCGCACCCGGACCTCGGTCTCGGGATGCGAGCGGAGGACCGAAGGGTGCGGAATGCGGCGGACCGGGAAGGGGAACATGAAGTTTCCCCAAAAGCTGCCCTGATCGTGCTCGACCGTTCGTAGCGCCGACGCAAGCCCGACCGGATCTCCCGTTAGATCAGCCGCATTCAGATCAGCGTCGTACTCCCGCGAGCGCGAGAGAGCCAATTGCAGGAGGCTCGACGCCAGGGGCGACAGATACAGAATGAGGATCGCCAACCACGAAAAGGTCTCAAGCCCGAGAAGCGCCGCGGGAATATTGATGAGCAGCATCGCCATGGCAACGTAGGCCAGAACTTGCGTAAACCGGGTCATCGCGTCGGCAAGCCCCATCACCCAGAGGTCGTGGTTGCGGATATGGCTGATCTCATGCGCCAGAACGCCAGCAATCTGGCGGAGCGTCAACCGGCGGAGAAGTCCTTCTGTCACCGCGATCGCGGCGTGATCGGGCGTGCCGGCGGCCAGCGCATTGAGCGTCAGGCTGGGCACCACGTAAAGCTTGGGAGGGGCGGGCAGTCCGGCTCGCGTGGCCAATAGGCTTAAAACATGCGTCAGTGAGCCGGCGCGGTGCGGGTCGAGGGGTTGGGCACGATAGAGCCGCATCACGGCTTCGGGTTTTATCTGGGGACCCAGCACGGCGACGCCGGCCAGCGTCAAGAGTGCAACCAAGGCTCCATACCAGGACCAGATGAGGGACGCGGAGACCAGCATCAGACTGCCGATGCCCACCATCAGCACGCGCGAATGGCGCGCGTTCTGGCGGCGGTGCTCCGCAAGGGTCCGGAAGTTGAGAACGACAGGCATCAGGCACCGGCTGGCAAAGGGACATCGTTCCTTGATTGGCTTTATATAGGGGCACGTTGAGGGCTTGCGACATTCGGCCGTCAAGGACGAAACTGGCATCGAAGCTGCTGGCCGCTTTGGCGTGGTTGTCGGCGCTACTGCCGAGCCAAGGCTTCGTGTCGGGATCGGACCTTAGATCTGGCCCCGTTTGTCTGAACGGAATCGCCCTCCAATACGAGGAGCTTCTGCCGGGTATGCAGCCAAGCGGATGAACTGCGGTTGAGGTAGGCTTGATCTGGTGTCGTTCAGTCAAGGCTCGAATGTGGCCGAGATCGGCCGCCGGCACAGAACCCGGCAGATAATAGACGCTGCTGCGGCTGTTGCTCAGCGTCTTGGGCTGCCGGGTAATAGGCAAATCGTGCTCCCGGTCAATCATCGCCTTGCGCTCAGCGAAGCCGTGACCCTTCACGATCTTTTCATAGTCGGCAGAGCAATATTAGCTGCCACGATCGGAGTGACGGATCAGCCCAGGTCGTGGGCCGCGTAGCGCAGTGGCCGTTGCAAGGCTTCTATCGCCAAGCGTCTTTTCAATCTGTCGCTCATCGATCAGCCGACGATCCGGCGTGAGAACATGTCTAGGACGATGGCCAAGTAGAGCCAACCTTCCGAAGTGCCGACACACGAAACCATATACCGAGCGAAGACACGCTCACGCCCAAGTCGGCTCCCAGCTGCCGGATGGTCCGTGATGTGCGTGCGCACGCAGGATCTGCGCCACCAGCCGTGCTCTATCGATACACGCTCGACCCCAAGGGCGGGCGCTGCCGTGCGCACCTGAGCGCATTCCGCGGTCATCTGCACGCAAATGGCTATGCCGGTTTCGCCAAGCTGTGTGAAAGCCCCGACGGCAAGTCCGCCGGTGTCACCGAGGTGGCGAGCTGAGCACTCGTGCGGCGCAGCTTCTTTGGCGTGCCAAGTTCAGTGGTTCTGCAATCGCGCGCGAGGCCCTGGAGCCGATTGGCTGTTGCGGATCGAATTTAGTTCGTCCGGCGAGCACGATGTGCTGTGCCCGCCGGACGGTGCTCAGAACAAGTCGAAGCTGGCGGTCGTTACTGTGGCGTTGGCAGTGAAAGTGCCGATATGCATCAGTTCGGTAGCCGATGTCTCTCCGTTTCCTGCTTGGACCCACTGCCAGACAGAAAAGCTGTTGCCGTCGGTATCGTTGACGACCAGCAACGCATCATCACCGTTGTTAGCGATGATGTTAAATTCCGTATTGAATGCTGCTGCAACGAGCCCGGCGTTGCCGAGATTTGCCGTCGTCACACCTTCGCCACCCGCGCCAGTCAAGAGCAGTGCTTCGATGTTATTCGAGAACAGAGTCGAAGTAATATTTGCGTTAACGGCCCCCGCCACACCATTTCCTGTAGCGAACGAGAAGTTGTCATTGTTGAAAAACGCGTTACCGTCATCAAAGGCAGCGTTAAGTGCACCCCCGAAATCGACACGATCAACAGTTCCGTTGGCATCGAAATTGGTGATTGTGTCGCCAAAATCAGCCGTCGCATTGAACTGTATAATATCGAGGACGTTGTCGTCCGCCGCGCCCGTACTGATCGTGTCGGCGCCAGCGCCGCCAATCAGCGTGTCGCCGCCAGAACCGCCATCGAGGACATCGACTGCGCCACCGCCGCGGAGGACGTTGGCGTTGCCATCGCCGGTCAGCGTGTCGATGCCGCCGTTACCGGTGACGTTCTCGATGCCGGAGATCGAGAAGAAGCCCGACGCGATTCCGGATGCCAGATTAACCGTGACCCCGCCTGGTGCGGTGTAGGCGAGCGTGTCAGTCCCAGCGCCGAGGTTGGCTGTCACCCTCTCGACATCGGCTGCGATAGAGCCGCCGCCTTCGATTTGCGTGATCCGCGTTCCGTTGTAAGCAGCCGTTAGGATTTCTCCGCCGGTGCCGGTGTCGATGATGGCCAGCGTGTCGAGGTTGTTGCCACCGGAAACGGTATCGTTATCGTTTGGGTCGCCGTCAATGTCATAGACAAAGAAATCGTCTCCGTCGCCGCCATTCATCGTGTCGTTGCCGGTGCCGCCGACGAAAAGGTCGTTCCCACCGTTGCCGATGAGGAAGTCATTCCCGCCGTTGCCGAAGAGCAAGTCGTTCCCGGTTCCGCCGGTCATCCTGCTGGCACTATTTTCACCAGCCAACACGTTGTTGCCCGATGCTACGGTAACGGTTCGGGCGAGTGGCGTTCCACTACTGGCGGGGTCTTCGGCATTGATGGTGTAGGCGCCGGCTCCGAACGCGTAACCCGCGAAAGAGCCATTGTCGAAGTTGATCAGTTCGATGCTTTCGGCATTACCGATATCGAAATGATCGACCGCGGTGATCGACTGGCCATTAAAACCGATGACCAGATTACCATTTGTCGTGCCGGGGTTGTCATCTCTGACGCTGAGACTGGTCAACGCCGCACCGACTGTGAGGATGACGATTCGGTCAGCTGCGCCGCCGGTCTCGTTAATAGTGTCGTCTCCGGCTATGAGACCGAGGCTGTAGGTGTCGCTGCCCGCTCCGCCGGATAATATGTTGTCACCCGCATTGCCCGTCAGGCTGTCGTCATTAGAGCTGCCCGTCAGGTTCTCGATATCAACAAGCGTATCAAGGCCCGCGCCGACGGTATTCTGCTG
>JBKJYG010000333.1:0-9457 GCA_046715905.1 Hyphomicrobiaceae bacterium
CTACCGCCCCGTGCCCCTCATGCGATCCAACCCCGGAGCCCGATGGCTCCAGCGGGGACTTTGGCGCGTGCACCCGATTTGGTCGCCAACCGCGCACCGCGAAGATCCGTCGAGGCGGCCAACGCTACTTGCGGGGCGGCGGCGCCGTCTTGGCGAACGATGGCCGGTCGCAAAGCTTCGCAACATAGGCCGTGAGCGCGGGGTAGCGATCCAAAATCTCCTTGCCCGCCGGGTAGAGTTTGGCTGTCGCCAGCATCGGCAGCACATTGAGGTCGGCATAGGTCAGCGATGACCCGGCAAGATATCCCGTCTTGGCGACGGCCTCATCGATCACCTTCGCGCATTTATCGATCTCCGGCAGCGCAGCGTTGATCTTCGCCGTGTCCGGTCCCTTGGCTTTGTCGAAGAACGCCGACGGCACAACAAACTCGCGCATGATCCAGCGGTCGACTTTGGCATTGCCATAGGAGACCCACTGCTCGACTTCGGCACCGGCGACGGCGTCATCGGGGATGAAGCGCTGTCCGGGAAAGGCGCGATCGATATAGCTGGCGATGGCCTTGGACTCGAACAACGTTACCTCGCCGTGCCGCATCACCGGAATTTGTCCAGCGGGATGGATCGCCAGCACCTCGGGTGTGTGCGGCCGCGACGGCGTCAGCGTGTAACCGACGTTTTTCTCCTCGCACAGCATGCGAATGGAGCGCACGTAATTCGAAAACGGCACGCCGATGATTTCAAGCTGAGCCATGACGATCCTCCTCAACGGTCCCCTACGCATGCTCAAGGTACGACGGCATCGGGTCTGGCATCAATGGCCGGCCGATAGGGCTTGATGTCGATGACCGGCGTGCCGTCCTTGAAGTCGAGCGCATCGAGCACGACGACCCCCGCTTCGGCATCGATCGAAACGATGCGCGCCACCGACAGGCCGATCGGGTTGGGGCGCACCGGGGAGCGCAAGGCGAACACGCCCGAGGGCGCCGGGAGGTGGCTCGGCTGCACCTGAATAAGGTCACGCCGCGCCTGATCGAGCCAGACGAGCACAATGACATGGCTGTAGCTGCTCAACCCTGTGAGGCCCGGACGAAAGGGTCGATCGATCTGGACGCTCACCCCGCCTGTTTCCGAATCGAGCCGAATGAGGTCCTGTCGTGCGGCATTGGGGTTCTTCGGAGTTCCGGCAAGATCCTTGAAGGGCGCGGCGACGTGGCCGATAAACACCAGCCGGGCGTCGCCTGCCTGCGAGGCTGGATCGGCGGCGAGCACTCTCTCGCCCTTACGCGGCGGCGGGATCATGGTCGCGCTTCTCCGCTGTCGACGGCCGCTTGGCCTTGGGCCAGCGCCGCAGGATCTCGGGCAGGACCTCGGCGATCAGCCGCTCGGTCTGCGCCAGCACGATGGCGTCCCCGCTGGCGGCCGGGCGCAGAATGAACTTCGAGACGCCGGCCGCCGCATAGTCGGCGATGCGGCCGATGATGATTTCGGCGTCGCCGACGGCGTAGTGGACGAGCGGATCCCGCTTGGTGCGCCGCGCGAACAGTTCCAAGCCTTGCTTGATCGCGGGATCATCCGGGAGTCCGAAGTGGAACGCGAAGCCCGCGCCATAGTGATCGGGATCGATCGGCCGCCCCGCTTCGCTGGCGGCAGTTGCAATGGCCGTGATGATGGGCGCAATCTCGGCGGGCGTTTCGGAGCCTGCCTGCCAGCCCGTGCCGTAGCGCGCCGTCCGCCGGATTGCCGCGGGCGAGGAACCGCCGATCCACATCGGCAGCTCGCGTTGCACAGGTTTGGGCGAGATCACGGCACCCTTCAGCGTCCAAAAGCGACCCGTGAAATCGACGCTTTCCTGGCGCCAGAGGCTATGGATGATCTCCAGGGCCTCATCCGTGCGGGCGCCGCGGGTGCGTTCGTCCAGACCCAGCGCCGCCCATTCAGGGGCCTGCGGGCTGCCGATGCCGAAGGCCGGCAGCAAGCGTCCCTCCGACAGCACGTCGATCGTTGCACACTGCTTGGCCACCAAGATCGGATCACGCAGCGCCAGCGAGACCACGTTCATGCCGAACTTGAGGCGTCGCGTGCGTCCGGCCAGCGCCGCCATCACCGACAGGCATTCGAGTTGCGGATCGGAGCTGATGATGCGATCGGTCTGCCAGACGGAGTCGATACTGCTCGCCTCGGCCAGATCGACCCATCGCCAGAACCCCTTCGCGTCGTCGAAGGGGAACTGCATCAAGCCCAGGCCAACAGCAACCGACATCGGCTCGTCTCCAGCTCAGGGTAGACATGAGGCCGCGCGGACCTACGCGGCGGCCCTTGATGCCGCTACCAGCGGCGCGTTCTGGTCGAGCACGCGCAAGATCTCATCGCGGCTGAGGTCCGGCACCTCCACCAGCGCGCGATGGATGCCGGCATCGGCGAAGCTCGCCAGCTTGGCGGCGTCGGCGGGCGAGCGGAATACGGTGATCGAGAGCGTCGCAAAGTCACGGCGGGCGGCCGATGCCATTTGCCTGAGACGGCCCACCGCTTCCTTTGGGTCGAAGGCCGGCGTCGCCCGCGGGAACCAGCCATTGCAGAACTCGACGACACGGCGCAGCGTGTGATCCGTCTCCCCGCCGAGCAGGATCGGCGGCGTTTGCTGCAAGGGCTTGGGCCAGCTCCAGGTTTTGTCGAAATTGACGAACTCGCCGTGAAACTCGGCTTCCTCCTCGGTCCAGAGCGCCTTCATGGCAAGTATCCGCTCGCGCACCACCTTGAAGCGGGTCTCGTATTTGGTGCCGTGGTTCTCCATCTCATCGACATTCCAGCCGCCGCCGACGCCAAGCTCGAAGCGCCCTCCCGAAAGCCGATCGAGGCTCGCGATCGCCTTGGCGGTGATAATGGGGTCACGCTGCGCAAGAAGCATAATGCCGGTCCCCAGTCGCAGCTTTTGCGTGGCGGCGGCGGCAAAGGACAACGCGACCAAGGGATCATGCGTGTGCGAGTATTTTTTCGGCAGCTCGCCGCCGCCTGGAAAGGGCGACTTGCGACTGACCGGGATGTGCGTGTGCTCGCAGAGAAAGAGCGATTCAAAGCCACGCTCCTCGAGCGCGCGCGCCAGTTCGCCGATCTCAATGCCGTAGTCCGTTGGGAAGTAGAAGGCTCCGACGTGCATGATACGCTCTCCGATACGCCGTTCGCGGTTTACGCGGCCAAGACTATTGCGATGAAACCAGGCGCCGCATGCTGCGCGCAGCTGTTGCCTTTAAGAGGGAGCCACGCCGGGACACCTCTGCCGTCGAACGTTGCGGAAGAGGCGGCGCGATCCCGATCGACTACTTCGTGCCCGCAGCCGGCTGCCCGCTGTCGGACTTGGCCAGCCAGGATTTCATCATCATAATCTCGCTCTCTTGCGACTTGATGATGTCTTCAGCCAGCTTCCGCAGCTCGGGATCCTTGCCATACTTGAGCTGGATCTGCGCCATCTCGATCGCCCCTACATGGTGGGGCACCATGCTGCGGGCAAAATCGACGTCGGCATTGCCGGAGTAAGTGACGGCCATGTCCTTGTGCATGCGCATGTTCGCGGCCTCGAAAGCCTTATTTGAGTCCGACGCGGCTCCCGACCCCGAACCTGTTCCGGACGGCATTGAACCCGCGCCGGAGCCTGCCGCCGAGCCCGCGCCCGAACCCGCCGCCGAGCCTGCGCCTGAGCCCGTACCTGTGGCGGCTCCGGAGCCCGACCCTTTGCCTGCCTCCGGGCTCGACCCGGCGCCCGAACCCTTGCCCGCTTCCGGGCTCGACCCCGCGCCCGAACCGGCGCCCGCACCCGATCCCTGGGCGTAAATGGGGACAGCGGCAGCAGTTGACAGCATCGCCGCGATAAGGACGGCATTCATCAGATGAAGCTGCATGTTCATTCTCGATGTTGCGTTATTCTGGATTGCGCCAAACCCGCGCCGGATCGCGTTTGTTTCCTGCATCCATGCTAGGCCGTGGATTTGCGCTCGCGTTGCCGTTACTGTCGCCTTCCGCACGGAAGATTATAGGCCAGCATGACCGACATCGCCGCCCGCGTCTATAATCACACCTGGAAAATCGATCCGATCGTGCGGTCGGTTCTCGACACGGATTTCTACAAGCTGCTCATGGCGCAGACGATCTTCCGCCGCCATCGCAGTGTCGGGGTGACGTTCGGGATTATCAACCGCACCCGGACCATCCCGCTCGCCCGGATCATCGACAAGGGGGAACTCAAGGAGCAGCTCGACCACATCCGCTCGCTGTCCTTGAGCCGGGGCGAGTCGACCTGGTTGCGCGGCAACATGTTCTACGGCAAACGGCAGATGTTCGCGCCCGAGTTCATTGCCTGGCTCGAAAGCTTCCGCTTCCCCGCCTACACACTCGAAGAACGCGGCGACCAATTCGAGCTGGTCTTCGACGGCTCCTGGATCGAGACCACGATGTGGGAGATTCCAGCCCTCGCCGTCATCATGGAGCTGCATTCGCGCGCCGTGACCAAAAGCAT
Organism: Hyphomicrobiaceae bacterium; assembly: GCA_046715905.1. GTDB lineage: Bacteria > Pseudomonadota > Alphaproteobacteria > Rhizobiales > Hyphomicrobiaceae. Next base: position 4,508 of record JBKJYG010000333.1, read on the forward strand.
GGGAAAATTCGAGCTGCAGGTGCTGTACGCCCGGGCCATGACCCGCGTGTGGGAGAAAATCGAGCGCCTGCGACAGTTGCCGCGCCTGGGCATTGCCGATTTCGGTACGCGGCGCCGGCACGGGTTCCTATGGCAGGACTGGTGCGTGCAAGCCATGCTCGAAGGCCTTGGACCCAAGTTCCTCGGCACCTCCAACTGCCTGATCGCCATGCGGCGGGAAGTCGAAGCGATCGGTACCAATGCGCATGAGCTGCCGATGGTTTACGCAGCGCTTGCCGAGCACGATGCGGCCTTGGCCAAGACCCCCTACGACGTGCTCGCCGATTGGCAGGATGATTACGAGGGCAACCTGCGCGTTGTCCTTGCCGACACCTTCGGCAGCCGCGGCTTCTTTGAACGGGCACCCGATTGGATCGCAAACTGGACCGGCGTGCGGATCGATTCCGGCGACCCGTTCGCGGGCGGCGAAATTGCCATCGAGTGGTGGCGGCGCAACGGCCAGGACCCTCGACGCAAGCTGGCAATCTTCTCCGATGGCCTCGATGTGGCGCAAATCGAGCAAATCCACCGTCATTTCCACGATCGCATTCGGATCGGCTTCGGCTGGGGTACGCTGCTCACCAACGATTTCAGGGACCTCGCGCCGCAAGGACGGCTCGACCCGTTCTCGATCGTCTGCAAGGTGATCTCAGCCAACGGCCGGCCGGCCGTGAAACTTTCCGACAATCCAACCAAGGCGGTGGGGCCGGCAAGTGAGATCGAGCGCTACCGGCGGGTATTCCACGTCGGCGAGCAGGCTAATCAGCCGGTGCTGGTTTAGGCGAGGGGCGTCGATGTGTTCGCCCCGAGCCAGCCGGGCGTCACTAGCCCGCCCATTTCCCGTCAGTTGGCTATCTCATCCACAAGGGTCGAGCGTTACTCGACGCTGGCGCTCTTTTCCACCTGCCGCTTGCTCACGCTGCGCTTGACCGTGGACGAGCTGCGGCGCGGGCGCGCCTCATCATCGAACGCCGGCGCGGCACTGGCGACGTTGCGGAAACTCGACCACGTCACTGTTACCTTGGCGCCGACGTTGACCCGCGGATACAGGTCGATCACGTCCTGATTGTACATGCGGATGCAGCCCTTCGACACGGCCGATCCGATGGTCCAAGGCGCGTCGGTGCCATGGATGCGGTAGGCCGAGGACCCCAGGTACAGCGCACGCACGCCAAGGGGGTTCAGCGGATGGCCGCCGGGCACCCAGTTGGGCAGCCGGGGATTTTCAGCCCGCATCGTCGATGTGGGGGTCCAGGACGGATTGATGCGCTTGTTGGAGACGCTGGTCACGCCTTGCCAACGGCTCTGGTCCCGGGGAATGGCGATCGGGTAGCTGTGAGCCTCGCCCGGCCGCGTCACATAATAGAGCCGCCGGTCACCGAAGCTGACGATGACCTGCCCCTGCGTGAACTGGGGACTGAAACGCACTGTCTCGCGGCCAGCACCGTCGGGCGTCGTCCCACCACCCCAAAACCAACCGCTGTCCTGCTGGGCCTGAACAGGCTCGGCCTGCACTGTCATAGAGGCGATGGCCGCCAGAGCCGCCCAACTCAGGGCAGCAAACGCCCGGCGTGACACGAAAAAGGTCTTCATCATCATCTCCGTTCGGGCTCCCTTGAACCCCGTCCCTTGCAGGCCGCGGCTGATCACGTTTGCTGGACCGGGGCAACCTGACCTCGGCTCTTCGATTGCTCCGGGCCTACCGCACGCAGCCAGCCTATAGCGTCACAACCCAGTCTGCGCCGTCTGGTTCATCCCGTTTTGCGCTCGGAAACGCTGGCAGAGAGGAGAGCAGATAGGCGTTAAGAAGATCGTTGCAGGCTCGCAGCGCGTTGATTTCGCTTCGATCCGTTCAAGCGCCTGTTTGCCCGTGAGGTGCAGTTAGTGCAAGGCGACGTGCCGACGCTTGCAGCGGATGCTTCGCGACTGTGTGATTTCGGTGACGATCAGGTCAGGCTGGGCAATGCTGTCGTTCACTTTGTGTTCTTGACGCCGAGGCAATCCGTCGTTAGAACAAAAAGTGAATACGCATCTCTCTTACCGGCGCTCCATGCCCCCTCCTGCACATCCAAAATTGGAAGCCTTGCGATCCCGCATTCGCGCCATTGAGCTTTCAAATCGCGGTGCGCGCGAGGCTACTGGTGCCAGCGGCGGCTCGCATCGGTGGGACGAGTCCATGGCCCAGCACCCTGCTGCGCAACCTGCACCGAAGTCCGGTTGGAGGCTTGGCGAGGCAGCTATCGATCGGCTGTTGCCGCACGGCGCGCTTGATCTTGGGTCCCTGCAGGAAATCAAGCCCGCCACCAACGCCGATTGGCCGGCGGCCCTGCTTTTCACTCTCCGGCTGGCGGCCCGACGGCTCGAGCTTGGCCACCCAGCCGTGTGCGGGCCCATCCTATGGTGCTGGCCAGCCCTGGCTGCGGCTGAGCATGGGCGCCCCTATGCTCCGGGCCTTGCCCTGCTGCCTTTGCCTTGGGACGCGCTCATCATGGCCGAGACATCCCGCCTTGCCGATAATTTGTGGGCACTGGAAGAAGGGCTCAAATCCCAAGCCCTTGGCCTGGTGATCGGGGGCTTGAAGGAGATCGCTCTGACGCCGTCGCGCCGCCTGGCGCTTGCTGCTGCCGCTTCGCATACGCCCTGCCTTTTAATAACCGCCCCGGGGACCCCTCCGGCCCCGGCCGCAGCCATTCGCTGGCGTGTCGAGCGGCGGCCCAGCGCGCCGCATGCCTTTAATCGTGAGGCTCCTGGCGCCTCCCGCTTTGCCCTCAGGCTCGAAAAATGCCGGGGGGCATCGGCTATTCTGGATGCTTTGGTGTTCGAGGTGGAGTGGTGCGATGTCACGCGTCGTTTCCGTATGGTTGCCGGCTTGGCCGATCGAACGTCTGCGGCGCAAGACGACGCAGGCCATCCCCGGTCCTCTCGTGCTCGTACAATCGGGCGTGCATGGCCTGACGATCAGCGCGGCTGATGGTGCAGCCCTGGCGCTCGGCATTCGGGTCGGAACCTCGCTAGCGGACGCTCGCGCGGTGCATGGTCACCTTGTCGTCCGCCCGGCAGAGCCTGGCCGCGATGCCGCCGCCTTGAGAAGGCTTGCCCGTTGGTTCGGCCGATACGGACCCGCCCGCAATGCCGATGGCGCGGACGGCGCCTGGATCGACGTCACGGGGGTGCCTCATCTTTTTGGCGGCGAAGAGGGTTTGGCTGCCGATCTGATCGGCCGTCTGGCCGCCGCCAGCGTCACCGCGCAGGTGGGGATTGCGGACACCCTCGGGGCGGCCCACGCCTTGGCGCGCTTTGCGGCTTCGGCGCCCGCACCCTCAGCCATTGCAGTGCCGGGAGCCGCCAAAGCCGCCATCGCCAGCTTGCCCGTGGCCGCGCTTCGCCTCGACCCCGATCTCGTGCGCCTGCTCAACCGTCTGGGACTGCGGCATGTGGATACGTTGTTTGGCTTGTCGAGATCCGCTCTCGAACGCCGGTTCCGCATGTCCGGTCCCTCCCGAGCTGGCGCGGTCAAAGCTGACGCCTTCAGCGCTCTGATGCGCCTGGATCAGGCGCTTGGCACGATCCGAGAGCCGCTACGGCCGTTTTTTGCGCAGCCCGATGTTTCAGCGCGACTGGCTTTTGAGGATCCGTTGCTGACCAGCGAAGGCCTGACCACGGTCGTGCGGGAGCTTTGTACAAGGGTCAGTCAGCAGCTCGAAGCCTTGAAACTGGGGGCACGGCGGTTTCAACTGCGGCTTTACCGGGTCGACAGCAGCGTTGCTGAAATCGGCGTCGGCACCAGTGCGCCAAGTCACAATGCACACCACGTCTTTCATCTCATCCAGGAAAAGCTTGGCACCATCGATGCCGGCTTTGGCATCGATGTGGTTGAGCTTGGCGCACGAAATCTCAATCCGCTCGCAGCGGAACAGATGGCCCTGACACCGGCTGATCGCCAGGCCCGCACCAATCCAGCCCTGCTCATCGACCGTTTGCTGAACAGGCTCGGACCCGATCGCCTCTATGGCCTCAGCCCTCATGAGAGCCATATCCCTGAGCGTGGAAGCGTGCGGACGAGGCCCCTTTCCCACACCTCTCGCGGTCCGTCGAAAAGCCACGCGCCGACAGCCTCGACCGGAGGCCCGTCTTGGTCTGGCGTCTCCACCCTCCCGGCGCAAACCTCAAGCCGTCCACCGCTTCTGCTCTCCCCCCCGGAAGCCATCGAAGTGATCGCAGAAGTGCCTGAAGGCGCGCCCCACCGCCTGCTCTGGCGCCGCGTTCTGCGCCGCATCGTGCGTGCAGAAGGGCCGGAACGGATTGCGGGCGAATGGTGGCGGCTGTTGCCTCCAGGCGAAGCGGGCGGGATCGGGCATCGGCCGGCGACGCGGGATTATTATCGTCTGGAGGATGCGACCGGGGCTGGGTTTTGGGTCTTTCGCGAAGGTCTTTGGGACAGTGACGAGCGGGAGGAGGAGCTGCTCCATTCGGCTCCGCGCTGGTTCATGCACGGAGTGTTCGCATGACGCAAAGCGTCGGCCTTACGCGCCACCGCGGTGATTGTCCCGCTTATGCCGAGCTGCAGGCCATCACCAATTTCTCCTTTCTCGAAGGCGGCTCGCACCCTCACGAGATGGTGGCGCAGGCCAAGGCCTTGGGGCTGGCCGCACTGGCCATCGCCGACCGCAACACGCTGGCTGGCATCGTGCGCGCGCATACGGCCGCCAAAGACTTGGGCGTGCGTCTGCTCGTCGGAGCGCGCCTCGACCTTGATGATGCACCACAGGTGCTCGTTTTTCCCCGCGATCGGACGGCCTATGGCCGGCTATGCCGTCTGCTCACGCTGGGTCAATCTCGGGCCAAGAAAGGCGGCTGCACCTTGTCTCTCCAGGATGTCGCCGCCCATGCCGAAGGACAAATGTTCATCGT
>JBKJYG010000334.1:0-2971 GCA_046715905.1 Hyphomicrobiaceae bacterium
TCCGGAGCAGAAGATCGGACGTCCTCTGCAGGTTTACATCGGTCCGGCGCAACGGCCGTTCCTGCCGCTCGATAAGCGCTGATCCTCGAGATGACGGCGAGTGGGATGAGAAAGCCGGCATAGGTGCCGGCTCTTTTCATGGGTGCTCCAGAGTGTAACGAGCGCGCACGCCGCTAGCCTAGGGCAAGGGTTCTTAGCCTTCCTATCCGCACTCGCGGAAGATGAACGCGAGCGGATCGTGAAGCGTGCGGCTGATGGGCGTCGCGCCGCCACCAAGTGCGGGAAGAAATTTGGCCGTAGACCAAAGCTCAACGAGACTCAGCAATCCACTGCGCGTCGACCGATGCGCGAGGGGCAGCCGCTGCGTGAAGACGCCCGCGAAATGAACGTGCATCACAGCACGATCGCGAGGCTTCGATGAGCGAGCAATCTGAGACCGCAGCGTCTAGCGGCATTCCCAGCTCGAACGACACGCCCGCGCCGAGGAAAAGGCCAGTGGTCATGAGCCTGTCACGAGCGCTCAAAGAATGAAGATTGGCTGACGCCTTTTCGCGAACCCTTCCCTTCGAGCGAAGCTCGTTGCTTTAATTTCTCTTGGGTCGTGCGGTCGCGAAGAGTGATGAACGTTTCCCACTCATCGTTAGTGCGGAATTCCGTGAAAGCCTTCTCGGGGACGGTGTAGACTACGGCCTTCTTGCCGAGACTAAGCAGCCTATAGATGTTCATTAAGGTGCCGATGCTCTTGCCGTCCCAAAGCATCAGCCCGACAGCAGCCTCACGCGCCATTACGCGGTCCTTAGCCGAATAGAATTCGGCGGTCCGCTCGCGCGTCTCGGCAGGGACTTCGCGAACCTCCCACTTGCCCACGTTGTTGCGGCACGCTCCTTCCGCGCAGAACACAACAACCCGCGTATACATCTTGCTGTGAAGATACAATTGCACAGCCTTGTCCGCGCCGTTGGCGTCACCAACAACGATATCGAAGTCCTGCGCGATCATATTATCGATCCGCTTGCTGACTTGGGCGTTCAAGCGCGACACATGCCTTGATCCGCCAACGAATACCGTCGTCATGCGTTGCTCCGTGTGCACGTTAACGTGAGCGCGACCACGCTAGCCGCTTGGCCTTGCCCCAACAGCGTCTCAGTGATGGCGTTCATCGTTGCTCCAGACCTATATAGGTCGTCGAAAAGCAGAATTCGCTTGCCTCCTGTGATCGCGGGATCAACGGCGTAGAGGCCGTCCAGAAGCTTCTTCCGTTCCTCGGGGTCGTTGACGTTCTTCAGCTGCTGGGCTGGTTCCTTTGTCGTTTAGACGCACTCGATGCAGGGCGTGTTACCCAACTTGACTATTGCCTGAGCGACCAGCAGTACTGACGGCACCGCTCGCACGGTCGATGCTGGAACAGGAACCATCAGATCCACGCCGGGTTTCCACCTTACCAAGAATGAAACCGCAGCGGCAGCTAGAGGGTCCACTGCGGATTTGTCAGCCTGATACTTCAGTTTGTATAGCAGCTCGCCGACCTCTGATCGCGTAGTGTCGAAGCGAGCGTGGCCCGTCTCACTGTAGCCAACAAAGACACTGCTGGTCGTCTGAACATCGAGGGCGTAACCCTGCTTCCATGCGGCCTTGATTTCTCGTTCGCTGAATTTTGTCATGCGCAACCCCTCAACACATGCATGAGCGAACCTAGCTCGCGTCCTCGGTCCGCTCCGCCCACGACTGCTCGCGCTGGCGCAGACGGTTCTGCTCCTCGATCATGTAGTCACGCACCAGAGGGGCCGCATCCCGCGTGCGCGACACCTGCATCTGGAACACATGCTGCGCGCCGGTACGGAACATCAGTTCGCAGCTGATCAGGTAGAACTCGAACATGCGACAGAAACGGTCGTCGTACATCGCCCGGATCTCATTGCGGTTGGCGTCGAACCGGCGCTGCCAGTGCAGCAACGTTTCCGCATAATGGTCGCGTAGAACCTCGACATCCGTCACCCAGAGGCGCGCGCGCTCGGTGGCCGGGAAGACCTCCGACAGTGCGGGGGAATAGGCGCCGGGGAAGATATACTTGCGCAGCCACGAGCTGGCCGTGCTTGGCGGACTCATGTGCCCGATCGAATGCAACAGGCCCACGCCATCATCGTTGAGCAACGCATAAATCTTAGAAAAGAAACTGTCGTAGTAGGGCACACCCACGTGCTCGAACATCCCCACCGACACGATGCGGTCGAACCGTTCAGTGACCTGCCGGTAATCCCTGAGCTCGATACGAACACGGGACTGCAAACCCGCGCGGCGCACGTTGTCCGTCGCCAAGGCGTGCTGCTCCTTGGAGAGCGTAATGCCGAGAACTTCGACATCGGCGACCTTGGCCAGGTACAGGGCAAGCCCGCCCCAACCGCAGCCGATATCCAGCACGCGCTGGCCCGGCTTGAGGCACAGCTTGGCCGCGATCAGCCGGCACTTGTTGATTTGCGCCGCCTCCAGCGTCTCGCCCTGAGTCCGGAAGTAGGCGCAGGAATAGAACATCCCCTGATCGAGAATGAGTTTATAAAAAGCGTTCCCGAGATCATAGTGATGCGCCACATTCTGCTGCGCCCGAGTGATCGAATTGCGCTGCTGGAATTTCTTCATCACGCGTACGCTGCAGCCGATCGCCTTTTGCAAAGCGTGGCTCTCGAGCTGATCCTTGTTATCGCCGACGAGCGTCAAAAACTCACGCACGCTCGAACCCGGGAACGTCATGCGGCCGTCCATGTAGGCTTCGCCGGCGTGCAGCTCGGGATTGAGGAACAGCTTGCGATAGAGCGTCGGGTCGCTGAGCTGGATAATGGCCTTGTGGCCCGGCCCGCCTTCGAACACATGCCGGCCGCCCGTTGCATCGATCACCTCGAGGTGGCCCTTTTTGACTAAGCGCTGCAGCATGTGAGACAGGGGAAACATGGCGGATCGACCCTTCTGCTGAAATGGA
>JBKJYG010000335.1:0-5283 GCA_046715905.1 Hyphomicrobiaceae bacterium
CTGGACCGGCTGGCCAATGTCGTCGCCTACTCCCAGGAGATCGAAAAGGCTGGCGAGGCGCGCGCTTATGCCCTCTACGTGCTAGCGCGCAACGGACGGGCGCCGACAGGTGATCTGCGCTATGATGTCGATACCCGCCTCGACCGCTTTACGACCCCGTTGGCGCGCGCACAACTTGGCGCGGCCCTGGCCATGATCGGCGACAAGGAGCGGGCGGAGCGGGTGTTCGCATCGGCCCTGGCGGCCCTGGAGACGGCCGACGAAAAGAAGTCCTCTTCAAGCCTGCGGCACGATTACGGTTCCACGTTGCGGGACGGTGCGGGCCTCCTCACGCTGGCCGCGGAAACGGGGCTTGCCAAGGCTGGCATCTCGGGCTTGACCCCCGTGCTGGCCAAGGTCTATCGCACCCGCACCTATACCTCGACGCAGGAGCAGGCTTGGATGCTGCTTGCGGCCCGGGCGCTCGCCGAGCAGTCCCGCGATGCGAAAGTCACGGTCAACGGCGTTCGCATCCCCGGCGAAAGCACGCGATCGATCTTGCCGCAAGATCTCACGGAGCAGGGACTTGCGGTGGTCAATGAAGGCGACACGCCGGTGGATGCCGTCGTCTCCGTCGTGGGCGCCTCGCTGACGCCCGAACCAGCCGTTGCCCGCGGCATCACCATCGAGCGCAGCTTCTACACGCTCGATGGACGCAAGCTCGATCTGGCCAGCGCCGACGCCGGTGCGGCCACACTGGCGCAGAATACCCGCCTCGTGGTGGTCTTGAAGGCCGCAAGTCCCGATCCAGGCGGCCGCATCATGCTGGTTGACCGGCTTCCCGCAGGCTTCGAGGTCGAGAACCCCCGGCTGGTCGAGGGCGGCGATCTGAAAGGCCTCGACTGGCTGCAGAAGTCGCATGAGCCGGAGCACACCGAGTTCCGCGACGACCGCGTGTTCGCCGCCTTCAACTTCTTCGGCGAAGGCGGGCGCCGCGCCGGCAACGGCAGCGCGGTCCCAGTCCAAGCAACCATGGCTTATGTCGTGCGCGCGGTCACGCCTGGATCGTTCGTACACCCGGCAGCCACGGTCGAGGACATGTATCGCCCCGACACATTCGCACGCACGGGCTCCGGGCGGCTGACGATCGAGCCGCCGAAATGACACGGGCACACATTCGGTCAACCGGCGGCCCGACCCGTGCTGGCCGGCCGATCGTCTGGCTCGTGCTCGCGGTGATTGTTGCATCCCTTGCCGTTTGCGCCGGCGTGCTCCGGAGCGGTCGGCCCAGCATTGCACGCGCGCAGGATCAGTCGGTGACGGTGCTCGACCGCCATGACCGCCTGCTCCACGCATTCACGGCCGGCGACGGCCGCTGGCGCTTGCCGCTCGAGACCCGGAACACCGATCCGCGATATCTGTCGATGCTGATTGCCTATGAAGATAAGCGGTTCCCGCGGCACCCCGGGGTCGATCCCCTGGCGATGATGCGGGCGACCAGCCAACTCGTGAGCCGGCGGCGCATCGTATCCGGCGCCTCCACCCTCACCATGCAGGTGGCGCGACTGCTCGAAGGCAGCCATGCGCGATCCGGCATCGGCAAGCTTCGCCAGATGCTCCGCGCGCTGGCGCTCGAGCGGCACTTCAGCAAGGACCAAATCCTCGATCTCTATCTGCATGTGGCGCCCTTCGGCGGTAACCTCGAGGGGACCAGGGCAGCCTCGCTCGCCTACTTCGGCAAAGAGCCACGGCGGCTTTCGCTGGCCGAAGCCGCGCTGCTGGTCGCGATCCCGCAAGCCCCAGAGGCACGCCGCCCCGACCGGCACCCAATCGCGGCTCGGCGGGCCCGCGACCGCGTCCTTCAACGCGCGCTTGCCGCTGGCCTGATTTCGGCCACCGAGGCCACCGAGGCCCGCCGCGAGCCCATCCCGGCGGTTCGCCGCCAGTTCCCGAAACTCGCCCCGCACCTGGCCGAAACCGAACTCAAGCGCAATCCCGTCGCCCGCGTCCACAAGCTGACGCTCGACCGCGACATCCAGACGAGCCTTGAAGCCCTGGCGCGGGAGCACGCGCACGCGCTGGGGGCCAGGTTGTCGACAGCGGTTATGGTTGTCGATCACCGGACGGGTCAGGTCCGGGCGCATGTGGGCTCGGCCGGCTACCTCGATGACAACCGCCACGGCGCCATCGACATGACCAATGCCGTGCGATCTCCCGGATCGACGCTGAAGCCACTGATCTACGGTCTGGCCTTTGAGGCCGGTCTTGCCCACCCCGAGACTTTGATCGAGGATCGGCCCGCCCGCTTTGGGCTCTATCATCCCAAGAACTTCGACGAGGCGTTTCACGGAACCGTCACGATCCGCGAAGCTTTGGCGCAGTCGCTCAACATTCCAGCCGTCAAGGTGTTGGCGGCGGTCGGACCGGCGCGGCTCGTAGGACGACTGCGGCGCGTGCGCATGATCACCGCGCTGCCACCCCGCACGGAGCCCACGCTTGCGATCGCGCTCGGTGGCATTGGCCTCAAGCTTTCGGACTTGGCGACGCTTTATGCCAGCCTGGCGCGCGGCGGCGAGGCCATTCGCCTCGTGCATCGCCGCGATGGTGGCGGTCTGGGTCTGGGCGCACGTGAAGGCGCGCGCCGCTTATTGACTCCGGCCGCGGCCTGGTACGTCGCCGATATCCTCAAGGACGCGCCGCCGCCGGCCAGCGCCAAAGGCGGCGCCATCGCTTACAAAACCGGCACGTCGTATGGTTTTCGCGACGCTTGGGCGGCCGGTTTTGACGGCAACACGACGATCGTCGTCTGGGTCGGGCGACCCGATGGCACGGCGACGCCCGGCCTGACCGGACGAGGCGCGGCAGCGCCGATTCTGTTCGACGCGTTCGCTCGCGTCACCGATCGTCCGGCGCCGCTCGCTGGCCCGCCGCCCGGTGCCCAGCGGCTCTCGACGCCAGCGCTGCCGCCCCCGCTCCGCCGCTTCAAGGAAGCAGGCGAGGAGGCGGTCGCCGACGGCCCCTATCTCGACCCTCACGTGCAGATCGCATTTCCGCCGGACAGGGCCGATCTGGAAGCCGAGGAGGCTGACGCCAACCGCATCCTGCTCAAGGCCGAGGGTGGCGTGCTGCCGCTGACATGGCTGGTCGACGGCGCGCCGATCGCCACCGATCCGACGCGGCGTGAAGCCGTCTGGGAACCCCAGGGTCGCGGCTTTGCCCGCATCTCCGTGATCGATGCGCGTGGACGCTCCCACGGTGTGGATGTGCGGGTGAAATGACCGCCGATCGGGCGGTGCGACCACACGCGCTTTCCGGCTCGCCCGTTGCCGGGGGTATGGTGCGCGCCCATGCCCGTGTAGGCACCCCGCGCCAAGACTGGGGCTCGGCCGACCGAACGGTATGAAGGGGAGGCTGCATGCTGCGGGGGCTGCGTCTGGTCGTGCAAGGATGCTGGCCAAGGCTTGCATCGGCTGTGCCTTCGATTGAGGCTTTGCGCGAGCATGTCGACAGCATCGCGGGCCTGGCGGGCGTGTTGGCATTGGCGGTCTTCATGCAGTCGGCCTTACCGGGCGAGAGCGGCGAGGCCATTGCCAGCCGCGTCACGGGACGTGTTGCCGACACTCGGGTCAGCGGGCTGCCCCAGTGGCCGGAGACCCTGATCGGCGGCTATGGCGGACTGCCTTACACGCATGCGAGCAACGTGCGCTTCTCCGGACCCGACGGCGCCGAGTTGACCTTGCACGGCGTCAATTGGGACGGCCGGCCGTTCAAGAGCCCCATCTATTATGGCGTGAGAGCTATTCGATGGGGGTCGGGCACGACGGGCGGCATGCTCGATTTCACGCATTCGAAGACCATCTCGCAACGCGATCAGGTCGTCCGAATATCCGGCACGCGCAATGGACAGACGCTCGCACCCTCAAACACCATCGGCGACACCTTCCGCCATCTCGAGTTCAGCCATGGTCATAACATGGTGACACTCAACGGGCTGCTGAAGCTGGCCCCCCTCTCGCCGGTCCTGCAGCCCTATGTCGGGGCTGGCGCTGGCGCCGCATTGCCCCATACCGAGGTCCAGTTCACAAGCGATCCCACCCGCACCTACGAGTATCAATACACGGGTCCCGTGGGACAGGCGGTGCTGGGCCTCGAAGTCCGGCTTCCGCGCATTACCTTGTTCGTCGAATACAAGTTCACGCTGGCCCGCTACATCGCACCCTTGACTGGGCGTAACAGCACGGGATGGGGACTGCTGGATTTCCCGTTGCAAGCGCAGAGCTGGTGGCGGGGAGAACGCCCGAGATACGGCTTCCTCGCGACGACGCTGGCCAGCCATCAGATCATCGGCGGAGCGGCCGCGCGTCTACCGCAGCCGAGTATCGCCGCTGAACGCTGAGCCGGCCAACCGATTGACCAGCCGAATTCTTTGCAGCTGCAGGCCGCCACTACCTGAATCGTCCGACTTACCGCCCCCCGAATGCTCCGAAGATGATCCATCAGACCGCTTGTCGCGGATCCATGAACTCAAGAAGTCCAGCAGTACACGCAGTTTCGGGAGCACGTGCTTTGTGCTTGGATAGAGCGCCCAAAGGGACGAGGGTTCTTGGAGTTCGACGTCAGGAAGAACGCGGCTCAACAGGTTGGCTGCAAGATCGCCTTCCACGCGGGCCCGCGAAAGCCGCGCGATGCCCAATCCCGCCAGCGCGGCTTGATAGAGGAAGTCGCCATTGTCGGAGCGCAACCGACCCGCCACCCGAACCACGATGCTGCGACTGCCGGCGGAGAACGACCAATGGGTCTGATCCCCCAGCACCAGGCAGGAATGCTTCTCCAGATCCTCGGGCGTATCGGGCAATCCGTATCGTTCGATATAGGAGGGAGCCGCGACCAAAATTTGGGGATCGGATGCCAAACGTTTGGCGATCAGGGCCGAGTCGGACAGCGCACCCGCGCGAATGACGACGTCGTAGCCCTCTTCCTGCAAGTTGACGAGCCGATCCGTCAGATCGAGTTGCAGCTCGATCTGGTCATAGCGCTGCATGAACGCACAAATGGCCGGACCGATTAAAGTTTCGCCATAACTGACGGGCGCCGACACGCGCAGCCGACCTTTGGGATGATCGACATTGGCGCTTACGGCGGCACGCGCATCCTCGATGTCGGCCAAGATCCGCTCGACGAAGCCGAGGAGTTTCAGCCCCTCCTCGGTTATTCGAATGGATCGGGTGGTCCTATCAAACAACCGAGCAGAAAGTTCTTCTTCAAGCGCCTGGATGCGTTTCGATATCGTCCCGGGAGTTAGCC
>JBKJYG010000336.1:0-3626 GCA_046715905.1 Hyphomicrobiaceae bacterium
CCGCTGCTTGGCGGCTTCCGAGGTCACGAATACGTAGCGCGCGGGCTGGCAATTGGCGCTGGTCGGTCCGTAACTGGTGAGGTTCACCAGCTCGGTCAGCAGGGACGGGGATACGTCCTTGTTCTGCCATGCGTTGTGTGTGCGCGCCTCGACAAAGAGCTGGTTCAGCGCTGCTGGATCGACCCGTGACGTCATCCCCATAGCCTCGTTCTTGAGCAAAGAAACATCAAAGCCCTGCTGCAAGCGGGAGCGGGGCTCTTCGTATCAGACCGGGCGGACTTCGAGAACGTCCGGACAGAAGTGCTGGAGCAGCCGCTCGATCCCGCCTTGCAAGGTCGCCGTTGAACTCGGACAGCCTGAGCAGGCGCCGCGCATGTGAAGGAATACGATGCCGTCCCGGAAGCCCTGGAAGACAATATCTCCGCCATCGTTGGCGACGGCCGGGCGGACCCGAGTTTCGAGCAGCTCCTTGATGGTTTTCACCACCTCTTCGTCCTTCGGATCGTAATCCTCCGACAACCCCGTCTCACGATCGCCGCTGTCGATGACCGGATCACCGGACATGTAGTGATCCATGATGGCACCGAGGACGGCCGGCTTCAGGTGCTGCCATTCGGCATCGCCCTTACTCACCGATATGAAGTCGCTGCCAAGGAAGACTCCCGTGACCCCGTCGATTTCGAACAGCCGGCTCGCCAGCGGCGAGAGAGACGCCTCGTCTGGCGCTCGATAATCCACGGTCCCGTCCCCCAGAACCGGTTTGCCGGGGATGAACTTCAGAGTGGCCGGGTTGGGTGTCGCCTCGGTTTGGATGAACATGTAGGTCTCTCCTGTGCCCTCGTAGACTGCCCGCCGCGACGGCGCCGTTGTGCGAAGCGGGACGTGAATTGTTGCGAAGCGGACGTGAATTGGAACTATTCTAATAGATGGTGCGGGCCAGGTCAAAGCACCATGCCTTGATCTTCGAGCACGGCCGAAGAGTCAGAGGCTCACGCCAGCGCCTTCAGATCTTCTAGTGTCAACGTTCCGGGAACGACGACGATCGGGATGGGGAACGATCCTGCGAGCTTGCCCGCCGCCAACTTGGACACCAGCGGCCCGGGACCTTTGGCGTCGGTCGATGCGCCGAGGACGAGGATGGCAATGTCCTCGTCCTCATCAATCAGTTTCAGCATCTCGGAGGCTGTCTCGCCGGCGCGGATGTTTTCGTCGCAGCTGATGGCTTCGAAGCCTGCGTTGTTCAGCTTGCGCCGAAGCAACCGAAACAGGGCCTTGGCCTTATTCGTCTCTTCCTCGAGCTGGACCTGCCGCACACCGATCCATTGCTGATCTTGTTGCGGCTCAATCACATACAGCAGGACAAGCTGCCCCCCCGTGTGCGCGATGCGGCTCGCTGCAAAGAACAGCGCACTTTCGAGCTCTGGGTTCTCGTCGACGATGACGAGGAGCTTGCGACGGTGGCCTTGTTCGAACGAGCGGCGTTTTTTCACCATGTCTCATGCTGCCATGACGCGAAGCGTGCAACAATGGTGATTTCGCGTCGTGTGCACGGATTACGGGAGTGCATGAGAAGAATGTACCCCCGGGGTGGCCGGACGACGTCGTCGAGGATGGGGAATGGTCAAGCGTCGGCCCGCAGGATGCCTACCAGATCCTTGACCTCTCTCATGATCGGCGCGGCGATGGCCCGTGCTCGCCGGGCGCCGTCCGCCAGGATACGGTCGATTTCGCCTGGATCATCGAGCAGGCGCCGCATCTCCCGATTGACGGGAGACAGCTTGGTCACCGTGACGTCGGCCAAGGCCTTTTTAAATCCTGCGAAGGGCTGACCGCCAAACTGGCGAAGGACATCGGCCTTGGAAGCGGAAGTCAGCGCCGCATAGATACCGACCAGATTGTCCGCCTCCGGCCGACCTTGGAGGCCCGCATCCTCGGACGGCAGGGGCTCGGGATCGGTCTTGGCCTTCTGAATCTTGCGCGCGATCGCCTCCGGATCGTCGGTCATGTTGATGCGCGACAAGTCCGAAGCGTCTGACTTGGACATCTTTTTGGTCCCATCGCGGAGCGACATGACGCGCGTTGCGGGACCCATGATAATTGGCTCGCAGAGTGGAAAAAACTGTCCGTCTGCGTAGCCCTTCGCAACGATGCTGGGCTTGTAGTCATTGTTGAATTTTTGGGCGATATCGCGGGCCAGCTCGAGGTGCTGCTTCTGATCCTCGCCGACCGGCACCTGGGTCGCCCTATAAACGAGGATGTCGGCTGCCATCAGGTTCGGGTAAGCGTAGAGGCCGACGGAGGCTCGCTCCTTGTCCTTGCCCGCCTTCTCTTTGAACTGGGTCATCCGGTCGAGCCAGCCCAGACGGGCGACGCAATTGAAGACCCAGGCCAGCTCGGCATGTTCGGCCACCTGGCTCTGATTGAACAGAATGCTTTTCTGAGGGTCGAGGCCCGCCGCAATATAAGCCGCTGTCACGGCCCGGATCGATTGGCGCAGCTCGGCTGGATCCTGCCACATTGTAATCGCGTGCATATCGACGATGCAGTAGATGCACTCATGCGAGGCCTGCATGTCGACCCAGCGGGTCAACGCCCCCAGGTAGTTGCCAAGATGCAGCTGGCCTGTCGGCTGCATCCCCGAAAAGACCCGCGGCTTTAATGTGATCATTTCAAGTGGTTCCGTTCATCCCTCGCCGCCTTATGGCGCGGGCCGGGGTGCGGCGCAAGCCGTCCGACGGCGTCGACGGCGCGTCGTCTGGTGTGACGCGTTGCGGCTGGAGCTACGGTTGCATGCCGCCAGGGCCGCACGTACCATGATCCTCGAACTCAGGGAGACAACACGTGAAACAACGCCCGCTTGGCAAATCCGGATTGAGCATCGCGCCGCTTGTTTTTGGCGGCAATGTCTTTGGCTGGACCGTCGATGAAAATCAATCCTTCGAGCTGTTGGATGCTTTCGTTGGCGCTGGGTTCAACTGCATTGATACGGCCGACGTTTACTCGAAGTGGGTCCCGACCAACCTGGGCGGCGAGTCGGAGACGATCATCGGCAACTGGCTGCAGCGTGGCGGCAAGCGCGACCGCGTCGTTCTGGCGACCAAGATCGGCATGGAAATGGCGCCCGACAAGAAAGGCCTCTCCAAGGCTTACATTCTGAAGGGCGTTGAAGATTCGCTACGCCGCTTGAAGACGGATTACATCGATCTCTACCAGTCGCATCGTGACGATCCCGCGACGTCCGTTGACGAACCGCTCGAGGCTTATGCGCAGCTCGTCAAGCAGGGCAAGGTCCGCGTCATCGGCGCCTCTAATTTCGATGCCACGCGTCTGAAATCGGCGTTGGATGCCAGCAAGGCGCACGGCCTGCCGCGATACGAAACGCTGCAGCCGAAGTACAACCTCTATGATCGCTCGGATTTCGAGGCGGAATTGGCGCCGCTGTGCCTGAAGGAGGGGGTCGGCGTGATCAACTATTACCCGTTGGCGAGCGGCTTCCTGACTGGCAAATACCGGTCCCACGCCGATCTCGGGCAGAGCAAGCGCGGCGCTACTGTCACCAATTACCTGAACGATCGCGGCCTTCGAATCCTGGCCGCGCTGGACAACGTGGCTCAGCGAAACAGCGC
>JBKJYG010000337.1:0-4630 GCA_046715905.1 Hyphomicrobiaceae bacterium
GCGACAGCTTGCGAGTGCCCTTATTTCCCTGGCGGGCATTGGACTTTTGCTCTGGACGACCGTGTTGCCAGCCCGTCCCGCACCGCCCTCCACGGCGACCGGCTCGTTGATCTCCGGGGGAAGTCGCGTTATCGACGGCGACACCATTGTCGTCGGCGATGTCCGGATCAGGCTCGAGGGCATCGATGCACCGGAGACGTCGCAATCCTGCGCCACGAGCCAGGGGAGGTCGTGGCCCTGCGGCCAGGCCGCCACACGCGAGCTCGCCCGGATTGTGGGCAGCAACGAGGTCCAGTGTCGCGAAAGCGGTGTCAACCGGTATGGCCGGACGCTCGCCGTGTGTTTCGTGGGCAGTCTCGACATCAACGCGGAAATGGTGCGGCGCGGCTTTGCCTGGGCATTCGCCCGCTACTCTCTGGCCTACGCGGGTGATGAGGCTCAGGCTCGCAGCGCCCGTGTCGGCATCTGGGAAGGGCAGGCGCAGCCGGCGTGGGACTATCGCGCCGGTCGCTGACGTTCAGATCCGGTGCGTCCCGTCGGCGACCATGTTCGGCCTTCCGCGGGAGGACGTCACGCGGTACGCGGCCGGAGCCTGGTGACGTGCCCCATTTTACGGCCGTCGCGCGCCTCCCGTTTTCCGTAATGATGGAGGCACGCGCCAGTTTCGCCCGCGATCGCGAGCCACGCGTCGGCCTCACGGCCGATCAGGTTGACCATCTCGGCGTCGGAGTGACGCGCGGTGGCTCCGAGCGGCCAGCCGGCAATTGCCCTGATGTGGTTTTCAAACTGGTCGACCGCGCATGCGTCCAGGGTCCAATGACCCGAATTGTGCACGCGGGGCGCGATCTCATTGACGATCAGCGGCTGCGGCGCATCATCGCCAAGATAGAACAGCTCGACCGCCAGCACGCCCACGTAGTCCAGCGCCTGCGCAATTCTCTCGGCCATGGCGCGCGCGTCGTCGCACATGGACTGAGGCAAGCCGCACGGAACGATCGACCGGCGGAGGATGCCGCCGGCATGGGTGTTGCGCGGCACGTCGTAGGCAACGGCGGCGCCATCGCGGGCTCGTGCGACGAGAACCGAGATCTCACACAGGAATGAGATGCGTTGCTCGAGAACGCAGGCGACGCCGCCGAGGTTTGCATATGCCGGTCGCAGGTCGGAGACCGTCGAAATTTCGATCTGTCCCTTGCCATCGTATCCAAGTCGCGCCGTCTTCAGGATGGCGGCGCCCATGCCTGCGAAGGCGCGCTCGGCGTCGGCGAGGTCGTCGGCTGAGGCAATCGCCTTGAAGGGAGCCACGGGAATGCCCAGCCCTCCGATAAACGTTTTTTCGACCGCGCGATCCTGAGCCACCTGAAGCGCGCGGGCGGCGGGCCATATGTCCACGAACTGAGCCAGGTGTTCTGCAGCCAAGACAGGCACGTTTTCGAACTCGAACGTGACCACGTCCACGCTCCGGGCGAACTCTTCCAGACGTGCCAGATGGGCAAAGCTGCCGACCGAGTGCAGTCCGGTGACATCGAAGGCGGGACCGGAGTTATCGCAATAGATATGGGTTCGGAAACCCAGCCGACTGGCGGCCTGGGCCAGCATCTTGCCAAGTTGCCCCGAGCCCAGGATGCCGATCACGGACCGAGGCGCGAGCGGTGCCTTCAGCCTCCGATGCTGCAGCGCCATCCCGCTCAGCCTTGGTCTGGTGTCTTGGCCGGTGCTTCCGGAACGGCCTCGGCCTGTCGGCGCGTCCAGTCGTCAAGCCGCTGTGCCAATTCAGCGTCGGTCAAGGCGAGGATCCGGCAGGCCAGCAGCCCCGCGTTGATCGCCCCCGCCTCGCCGATGGCCAGCGTCGCAACGGGTACGCCCGCCGGCATCTGCACGATCGAATAGAGGCTGTCCTGGCCGTGCAGGGCACCCGACCGCACGGGCACCCCCAGCACCGGGAGTGAAGTCAGCGCCGCCGTCATGCCGGGAAGGTGGGCCGCACCTCCCGCGCCCGCAATGATGACCTTGTAACCGCTGCCGCGGGCGTCCTTGGCAAAGCTGTAAAGCCGTTCGGGTGTCCTGTGCGCGGACACGATGCGTGCAGCGTACGGCACCTGCAGCTCGTCCAGCACGTCGGCTGCTTTTTTCATGGTTGGCCAATCGGATTGGCTGCCCATGATGAGGGCGACGACGGGCGCCGAGTTGGCCATGGGTGCTGTCGCTTTCGATTGCCGTCGATGGGAGGACCTCGGGTTTGTTCAGGCGGCGAACTCGAGGCTCAGGCGATAATGTCGGGCGTGAGTTGATCTTCGATAGCTTTGATTTGATCCTTGAGCAGCAACTTGCGCTTCTTCAGACGCTTGACCCGGAGCTGATCGACCTCTGCCGAGACGTCGAGGGCGATGATCTGGTTATCGAGCTCCCGATGCTCGCTGGTCAGCTTCATCAGCAGTTCCCTGAGGTCTCTGTCGTCGGTGCGCTTCATGCCTGATGCGATCTCTGGGGCGTTCGACACACGCAGTTCGGCCGATGACCGCAGGTGCCCGTCCGGGGCAATCCTGAAGGCCAGATTATCACGCATTCTACCATCCGACAGCGACGTCGTTAATCCCGAAGCAGGTCATTGATACTGGTCTTGGCCCGCGTCTGCGCGTCCACGGTCTTGACAATCACCGCACAATAGAGCCCCGGGCCGATCATGCCATTGGGCAGCGGCATCCCGGGCAGGGAGCCCGGAACCACGACCGAATAGGGGGGAACCCGGCCCATGTGGATTTGCCCGGTCGCGCGATCGACGATCTTGGTGGTGGCCGATATGAAAACGCCCATCGACAGCACGGAGCCCTCGCCGACGATCACCCCTTCCACGACTTCCGACCGTGCGCCGACGAAGCAGTTGTCTTCGATGATGACCGGATTGGCTTGCAAGGGTTCGAGCACGCCGCCGATGCCGACACCGCCCGAAAGGTGGCAATCGCGGCCGATCTGCGCGCAGGAGCCAACCGTCGCCCAGGTATCGACCATGGTGTTGCGATCGACGTAGGCGCCAAGGTTTACAAACGAGGGCATCAGAACGACGCTTGGGGCGATGTAGGCGCCACGGCGCACGACGGCGCCGGGGACAGCGCGGAACCCCGCCGTCTTGAAGTCGTCCGCGCTCATGCCGGCAAACTTCGAGGGGACCTTGTCCCACCACGATGCGCCGCCGGGCGCGCCGGGGACCAGCCCCATGTCGTTCAGCCGGAAGGACAGCAGGACCGCCTTTTTCAGCCACTGATTGACGACCCACGTCTCGCCCTTCTTCTCGGCGGCGCGTGCCGTGCCCTTGTCGAGCATATCGAGTGCGGTTTCCACCGCCTCGCGAACCTCGCCCTTGGTCTGCGCGGTGATCCCGTCACGGGCCTCCCAGGCGGTGTCGATCGTGCGCTCGAGGCTGACCTTGGACATCGATTGAGCTCCCGTTGCGAAGTGGCGGATGGACCTACGCCCGTCGTGTGATGCCTTTTGGCGCGTCGATCCCGCGGCTGTCAACGGCCAAGCCTTGGTCCTCTTAGCACACCCCTGATAGGCACACCCACGCGATGACACCGTAAAGTTTCGAAGCTTTGAAGATGGGCCACGTTGGTCAACGCCGGGTTGCGGCCTACCCCGTTGTGGGACAAGTCGGTTCGGGTCATGCTGCCGCAACCCATCCGCATTATGCAGACGCATTCGACCGCCCCCGCCTGGAGCAGCATCATGAAAGTCGGCCTCTTCATCACCAACCAGCAACGGCTCGATCGCGACATGGTCAGCGCGCTCGACGAGCAGATTCGCATGGTGCATCACGCCCGCGACCGTGGCTGGGATTCGCTGCTGACGGGACAGCATTATCTGAACGAGGGCGACAACAAACAGCTCCAGCCGGTGCCCTTCCTGGCGCGTCTGGCGGCGGAAGCGGGCGAGATGCAGTTAGGCCTCGGCATTCTCCTGCTCAATCTGCATAACCCGGTTTATACCGCCGAGACCGTGGCCACGCTCGACATCATCGCCCGGGGCAACTTCATCTTCGGCGTGGGGCTGGGTTATCGCGACGTCGAGTTCGATGCGTTCGGGGTTCCGAAGGCCGAGCGCGTGAAGCGCTTCGAAGAGTACCTGGAGCTCATTCAAAGACTCTGGACGGGTGAGCCGGTGACCTACGACGGGCCGACGTGCCGCCTCAACAACGTCGTGATGAATATCCGCCCGATCCAGCAACCCCGGCCGCCGATCTGGATTGCCGCCAATGGCGACGCGGCGGTGCGGCGCGCCGCCCGCCTGGCCGACGCATGGTTCATTAACCCGCATGCAACGCTGGCGTCGGTGAGCCGCCAGTTGGAGCTCTATCGGGCCGAGCTCAGCGCGTGCGGCAAGCCCTTCCCCAAGGATCTGCCGGTCTTCAAGGAGATTTTTTGCGCCAAGGATCGCCAGACGGCGATCGCGGTGGCAGCACCCTATCTCGGGGGCAAATACAGGGACTACGCCAAGTGGGGCCAGGACAAGGTGATGGCCGACGACGCCAATTTCAACCAGTCCTTCGAGGTCCTGACTGAGGGCCGGTTCATCCTGGGCTCGCCCGAGGACTGCTTGCCCCAGCTCGAGCCCTATTGGAAGGAACTTGGCTGCA
>JBKJYG010000338.1:0-3615 GCA_046715905.1 Hyphomicrobiaceae bacterium
GATTAAAGGCGCAGGCCTCCGTGGATCGCCGGCCGGGGCAGGGAGCGAAGCGGCGGCTGACGCCAGGCTCTTTTCTGACGATGAGGCCTGAGCGGCATCCAGTGCCGTTGCAGCTCGCGCGGGAAGGGGCGGGGTCGTTTCGGCCAATGCTGCTTCGGGGAGAAGCCCCGTCGTGAGTGTCGTGACGGGGCGCGTCGATGGCGGATCTGACGCGAACGGAACGACGAGTGCGATCAGCGCGAGGCTCGCGACGGTAACGAAGATGCGACCTTGCATGGTTACCTTTCCAACAGCAACCCGCCGCGGCGAGCGGGCTGGCCGTGGGGCCCCGCTTGATAAGCGAGCCCCACGCAGGAATCGATCAAAGGCTGCCATCGATCATCGAACAGAGGTTTGCAGCACTCGATTTGTCGTGTTTGGGCGGCGCGTCCTCGACATTGAGGACTTTGACGACGCCATTCTCGACAGCCATCGAATAGCGTTGCGAGCGCATACCCAGGCCGCGGGCGTTCAGATCGATTTCAAGACCCAACTTCTTTGCAAAATCGGCCGACCCGTCGGCAAGCATCGTGATCTTGTCCGCGGCGTTGCTGTCTTTGGCCCACTGGGTCAGCACGAACACGTCGTTGACCGACGTGCAGGCGATGGTATCGAAGCCTTTCTTCTTCAGCTCTGCCGCCCGCTCGACGAACCCTGGCATGTGCTGCTTGTCACACGTGGGCGTGTAGGCGCCGGGCACGGCAAAGAGGGCGACCTTCTTGCCGCCGAAAAACTCGGCCGTGGTCGTGGGTTTTGGCCCCTCGCTGGTCATCATCGTGAACGTCGCGTCGGGAAGTCTGTCGCCAACCTTGATCGTCATGCTTTGCTCCTTGTGGGCTGCTTTGCCGAAGGCACGCGCGGCCCTTGTGCGTGCCCTTTTGCCGGTGCGAGATCGTCGCCCTGAACTTAGCTCTGAACGCCGTGCGGGCCAAGGGTCAGGATTGAGCCCCGTATTGACCGCCGTAAGGAAGACGATAGCTTGGCCTGAGTGAGCGGCCACATTTGGCCTGCTCATTTCCTTCGGTTGTTAGAGGAGATGTCGTTGTGGACGAGATCACGCACATCGCGGAACAGTTTTTCGTTGCGTGTGAAACCGGAAAAGGCTCAGAGGGCTGCAAGGCTTATTGCAGTCCGAACGCCACCTTTACAGCACAGGCTGAGCCGCTCGCAGGCATAAGGACGCTGGCCCAATACTGCGACTGGATGAAAGGTTTGCTCGGCTTCGTTCCGGATGGTCGCTATGAGCTTAAGTCTTTTGCGACAGACGAAGCCCGGCGGAATGTGTCAGCCTATGCCGTATTCCGCGGCACGCACACCGGCGAAGGCGGCCCATGCCCGCCGACGGGCCAAAGCGTCGAAACCGATTACGTTTACGTCATGCAATTCCAAGGAAACAAAATCAGCCATATGACGAAGATCTGGCATTCCGGTTTGGCGGTGAAGCAGCTCGGGTGGGGGTGAACGGACTTAATGCCGGCAAGAGACCGCCCAGAGCGTGGCTCATCGGCATCGTTTTCCTTATTAACTGCATATTTACCTTATTGAAGTGTCGTATCAGCTGGCGAACACCGATACCTTGAGTCGATGCTTGGCGGAGCTGAACGATGCGCTTGAAAGCCCTTATGGTTGCCCTGATGGCACTCGCGTGCATCGGGTTGGCCGCACCGCAATCTGCGCTGGCGGATGAGCTGGCCGGCAGCAAGGTGGCCAGCAAAAGTAAACGCGTGCATCACCACCGCGCCCGGTGCTGCCATGTCATTCCGGTCGATCCCTACGCCTATCAGTTCCGGCCGCGCGGCTATTACCCCTATTACGGATCAGCCTACTGGCAACCGACAAGCTACGTCCGTCACAGAGATCGTCTGCACTATAACGTCTGGAACGTGCAGCCGCCGCGGTACCGCTATTATCAGAGCTGGGGCTATCCGAAGCATTGGCATCATCGTCAATGGCATAAGGCACACCACGGCTACCATCACCGCTGGCATTGGTGAGTCCGACATTGCGCGCCACGTTCGCTTGGAGCCCCAAGGTTCGGACCGCCGTTTCGACCGGCTCATGGCCTCCAAGCGGCTTATCCATCCGCGTCGCCACACTGGCTTTGGTCACTCTGTTGCCGTGATTTCGAGGTAGAAAGCGTGTTCTAAAGAGGCGCGCCTGTCCTCGAACGAAAACGTGAGCTCACAAGAGCCGCAGGGCATGCCGGCACGGCCCGACGTTGATGATCAAATCAAGATGCGTCGGCATTGATGAAGCCTGAGCGAGGTGTGTGGGACCTTCGCCCAGCGCTGTTATTTACCGCCGCTGCAGCGGCTCTTGAGGGAACTCTGGGATGTTGAAAAAGCTGATCCATACGAGCCTGGCACTGACCGTCATCGCGGGCACGTCGCTGGTGAATATCTCTTCGGCGGAGGCGCATCGCGGTCGCCGCACGGCCGGCGTGGTCGCCGGAACCATTATCGGTCTGGGCGTGCTCGGCGCTTATGCGGCCGGTCGGGACAACAGCTATCGCAGCTCCTGCTATCCGGGCCGCCAGCGTTGCGAGGTTCTTGGCCAACGCTGCTTTTACAATCGTTACGGCGAGAACGTCTGCAAGGACGATGTTCGCTGCTATCGGCCGACCATCTGCGATTGAGGTCGCTGGCGGAGGCAGAGGTGAGGAAGGGCTGCACGAGTTGCGGCCCTTTTTAGCACGCCTACACCATGCTCCGGGCGCGGACTGCCGCATAAAGAGCGACGGCCGCCGCATTCGAAACGTTCAGGCTTGTGAGCGCGCTGCCACCGATCCGGCAGAGATGATCGCAGTGCTCGCGCGTGAGCCGCCGCAGGCCGGTCCCCTCGGCGCCGAGGAGGAGGGCGACGGGACCGGCGAGAGCTTCGGCACTTCGTGGTGCATCGATGAGATGCTCCGCCGAGCCGTCGAGACCAACCCTGACCACCCTGCCGGCTCCGATCGCATCGAGCGCCCGCGCCAGATTGGGCACGAGGCACACGGGCACGTGCTCGAGCGCGCCTGAAGCCGCTTTCGCCAGCGCACCCGTCAAGGGTGGCGAATGACGGCGCGTCATGACCAAGCCGACCGCGCCAAACACGGCCGCCGACCGCAAGATCGCGCCGACGTTGTGGGGATCGGTGACCTGGTCCAAGACCACCAGCGGTCCTTCGCCGCGTTCGGTTTTGCCGATCAGCTCATCGAGCGCCGGTTCCGGAAGCGGCTTGGTTTCGAGCATCGCACCCTGATGCACGGCGCCATGCTCGAGCAGCTTGTCGAGATCGCGCGGATGCACCCGCTGGTGCTGGACAGCGCGCGCCTTCAGCGCCGCCTCAAGGCGTTTTTCAGCGTTGTCCGTAAGGCTGAGATGCAGGATCGGCCGGGCGGGATTGCGAACGGCCGCTTCGACGGCGTGAATGCCGAACAAGCGAAGCGGCCCGTCCGCAGAGGTGTTGGAAGCGGGCCGTTGTGCCTCCTCAGGACCCGATCGTGCCCCGTCGCGGGGATTGCGGTGTTCCCGCCCGCCGGAGGCGGCTGGACGAGGCGAGCCGCTTCCGAAGCGGTGGAATTTTTTCTGATCGGGC
>JBKJYG010000339.1:0-6143 GCA_046715905.1 Hyphomicrobiaceae bacterium
ATCCGGACGCCTACTCTTATTCGGGCGGCTTGTGCCTGGCCAACCGGGGCGTGCTCGAGTTCGTCGAAATGTTCAAGGCGCCAATCAAGATGCTGCATCCGCTACTTACGGCCACGCAGGATCGAACCTACGTCGGAACCGAAAATGTCGGTGCGATGCCCTATCAAGGTATTATCGTCGCTCACTCCAACGAAAGTGAATGGCAGAGCTTCCGGGCCAATCGTACAAACGAGGCTTTTCTCGATCGTATCTGCGTCATCAAGGTGCCCTATTGCCTTCGCGTCACCGAGGAGCGACGGATTTACGACAAGCTGATGAAAGCCAGCGAACTCGCCGCGTCGCCCTGTGCCCCGGGCACGCTCGAAATGCTGGCCCAGTTTTCGGTCCTGTCCCGCCTGAAGGAGCATGAAAATTCGGCGCTCTATTCCAAGATGCGGGTTTACGACGGCGAGAGCCTCAAGGATACCGACCCGCAGGCTCGCACGATGCAGGAGTACCGCGACGCGGCCGGCGTTACCGAGGGTATGGATGGCGCGTCTACTCGGTTCGCCTACAAGATCCTCTCCGAAACCTTCAACTACGACAGCCTGGAAATCGGTGCAGATCCCGTCCATCTGATGTTCGTGCTCGAGCAATCGATCAAACGCGAGCAGATGCCCGACGAGACCGAAAGCCGGTACCTCGAATTCATCAAGGAGGAACTGGCGCCGCGCTATGCCGAATTCGTCGGCAACGAGATTCAAAAGGCCTACCTGGAATCGTACAACGATTACGGGCAGAACCTTTTCGATCGATACGTGGCCTACGCTGATGCCTGGATCGAAGATCACGACTTCAAGGATCCCGACACGGGTCAGCTCATGAGCCGTGAACTTCTCGATCAGGAGCTGTCCAAGATCGAAAAGCCGGCGGGCATCGCCAATCCGAAGGATTTCCGATACGAGGTCGTCAAGTTCTCGCTCCGGGCACGTGCGCGCAATGGCGGCAAGAACCCCGACTGGACCAGCTACGAAAAAATCCGCGACGTGATTGAGCGCCGGATGTTCAGCCAAGTCGAGGATCTGCTGCCGGTTATCAGCTTTGGCGCCAAGAAGGACAGTCACGCCGAACGCAAGCATCATGATTTCGTGGAGCGCATGGTGGCGCGAGGCTATACGAAACGCCAAGTCCGCCGCCTCGTGGAATGGTATATGCGCGTCAAGAAGGCGGGCTGACACGTGAGCCGCACTGGTCCTCGCCGGATGATAGTTCGGCGTGGACCAGGGACGTATCCCAAAGCCCGGGATCGGACTGGTGGGCTACAGGCGGAGAGCCTATGAACATTGTAGACAGGCGGCTCAATCCGAAGTCGAAAAGCCTAGGCAATCGACAGCGGTTCGTCCGTCGCGCCAAGGCCGACATTCGGGACGCGGTCAAGGACGCCATCAAGAAGCGCAAGGTTTCCGAAGTCCAGGGCTCGGAGAAAATCTCGATTCGCTCGAAGAGCGTACGCGAACCCTCGTTTTCGCACTCGCGGGACGGGGGCAATCGCGATTTCGTGCTGCCCGGCAACAAGGCCTACAAAGTCGGCGACCTCATTCCAAAACCCCAAGGCGGAGGCGGAGGAGGGGGTCGCGGCGGACAGGCCAGTCCCGATGGGTCGGGCGACGATGATTTTGTGTTCACGCTTTCAAAAGACGAGTTTCTCGACCTGTTTTTTGAAGATCTGAAGCTGCCGAACCTTGTCAAGACGCAGCTGAAGGATCTGAAAAGCCCGATGCCCCAGCGGGCGGGCTATACGACCGATGGTCCGCCAGCCAAACTCAACCGCGTGCGCACCATGCGCCGCAGTCTGGCCCGCCGCATTGCATTGAAGCGGCCCAAGACCGAGGACGTCGTGCGACTCGAAGAAGAGATCGCGCGGCTGGAGGCAGAAACTCCACGTAACGAGGCCCTCATCGCCGAATTGCGAACGCGCCTCACACGCTTCGATCGATTACGTAAATCAATCGCCTACGTTGACCCGCTCGATCTGCAGTACAATCGCTTCGAACGCGTTCCGAGGCCAGCGACGCAGGCGGTCATGTTCTGCATGATGGATGCTTCCGCCTCCATGACCGAGGCGTTGAAGGACCTTGCAAAGCGGTTTTTCATGCTGTTGCATGTCTTCCTCTCGCGCCACTATCGCGAGGTGGATATCGTCTTCATCCGACTTTCGTCGACTGCCAGTGAGGTGGACGAGGAAACCTTTTTCCGCGGCGTCGAGACGGGTGGGACGGTGATTTCCACCGCGCTCGATGAAATGGATCGCATCGTTCGCGAGCGCTTTTCGCCTGAGGATTGGAACATCTACGCGGCCCAGGCGTCGGACGGGGACAACATTCCCGATGATATGGGGCGCTGCATCGAACTCGTGGAAAAACACCTGCTGCCCGCCTGTCAGTATTTTGCCTACATCGAGGTTGCGGAACGCTCGGGGCCCGGCGAGACCATCGTGTGGCACAGCTACAAAGAGCTGGCGAATCGTAACAAGCAATTCGCCATGCGCCGCGTGAGCAGCCCAGGTGAAATATTTCCAGTGTTCCACGAGCTGTTTTCGAGCTCTGCCGGGTCTTAAGAGGATAGCGGATGGCAACTGTGCTCGCGAACAAACCTTTGTTCGATGGATCGGAGTGGGATTTCGACCTCATCCAGCGCACCTACGACGCGATCGAGGAAATTGGCGTGGGCGAGATGGGTCTCGACCTGTACCGCAACCAGATCGAAGTGATCACGGCCGAGCAGATGCTCGACGCTTATTCCTCCATCGGCATGCCGCTGATGTACCGGCACTGGTCGTTTGGCAAACGCTTTGCCCGCGACGAGATGATGTACCGCAAGGGCGCGCGGTCGCTGGCCTTTGAGATCGTCATCAATTCGGATCCCTGCATCAACTACATCATGGAAGAGAATTCCATGACGATGCAGTGCCTGGTCATGGCGCACGCGGCCATGGGGCACAACCACTTCTTCAAGAACAACTATCTTTTTAAGCAGTGGACGCAGGCCGACGCCATTCTTGAATACATGGCCTTCGCCAAGCGCTTCGTTGCCGACTGCGAAGAGCGTTTTGGGCTCAGTGCCGTCGAGTCGGTGCTCGATGCGGCGCATGCGTTGATGAACCAGGGCGTCAGCCGGAATGCTTCGCCGCGTCGCCGCTTTGACCCGGCGCGGGAGCGCGAGCGGATAGCGCGTCGCCGCGAGTACGAGATCGAAATCTACAACGAGATCTATCGAACGCTTCCAAACCCGACCGCCACCAAACCGCAAGCCGAGCCGCAGTCAGAAGAAAATAAGGCCGAACAGGTCGCGCTGCGGTTGCCCGAGGAAAATCTGTTGTATTTCCTCGAGAAGAATGCGCCCAAGCTCGAAGGCTGGAAGCGCGAGCTGCTCCGCATCGTGCGAGTAATGTCTCAATACTTTTATCCGCAGCGGCAGACCAAGGTGATGAACGAGGGCTGCGCCACCTTCACGCACTACGAGATCATGCATCGCATGTTCGATAAGGGCCTCGTCACCGAAGGCACCATGCTCGAGTTCATGCACATGCATGCCGCCGTGATCTTCCAGCCAGCCTTTTCAGACAAGAACTTCGGAGGTTTCAACCCTTATGCCCTCGGCTATGCGATGATGCGGGATATCAAACGCATCTGCCTCGAGCCGACACAAGAGGACAAAGAGTGGTTTCCGGAATTCGCGGGTTCGCAGGACTACATGAAAACGCTGCGGCAGGCCTGGGCTGAATTCCGCGATGAAAGTTTCATCCTGCAATTTCTTTCACCGCAGGTGATGCGCGACTTCCGTCTTTTCCATTTGAAAGATACGGCTGAAAATCCAGCCGTACGCGTCGAGGCAATCCACGACCAACAGGGCTATCGCAACGTGCGACGGGCACTGGCCCGCCAGTATGATGTGTCGCAACAAGATCCCGACATTCAGATCACCGAAGCCGACTTGTCCGGGAGTCGTCGCCTCGTGGTGACGCATTTTGTGCGCAACGGCATTCTGCTCGACAAGGACGAATGCGATCGGACGCTTCTCCACATCGCGCGCCTGTGGGGTTACCGGGTGCGGCTGGTCGAAGTCGACTCGATGTCAGGCAAGAAATTGCGCGAGCATGAGACACTGCCGCTGCCCTGATCGCACCGAGGGCGCGCCGCGCACAGCGGTCACCGCGCCGTCCAGCCACCATCCGCAAACAGCACAGTGCCGGTGCAGAAGGACGCTTCGTCACTCGCCAGGAACAGAATGGCATAGGCGATTTCGCTGGGCTTCCCCATTCGCTGCATTGGCTGCCTGGCCTCGAGGCTTTGGCGCATCTCGGCGGCGTTCGGTCCACTGCCCAGGATCTGCGCGAAATAGGGGCTTTCGATCGTACCCGGACCGACCGCGTTAATGCGAATATTCTGGTGCACGTGATCCAGCGCCATGGCGCGCGTCATGGCCGCCACCGCGCCCTTCGACGTGACATAGGCCGCGCGGTCCTTGATGCCGATGCGAGACACGGTGGAGGCGGTGTTGACGATGGCCCCACCTCCGCCCCGCGCCATCACCGGAATGGCATGCCGGCAGCCGTAGAACACGCCATTGACGTTGACGGCCATCAGGCTGTCCCAAGCTGCCTCATCGACATCGACAACCGATCCCGTGATGCCGAACCCTGCGTTATTGACCAGAATGTCGAGCCGCCCGTGCTCGGCCACGGTATCGTCGATCATGGATTTGACATCGGCTGACTTGGCAACGTCCACACCGACCGCTCGCGCGCTGCCGCCGATCTCGGCCGCCACACGCCTCGCGCCCTCGACGTTCTTATCCGCGATGGTAACGAGGGCGCCTTCTCGCGCGAATAGCTTGGCCGTTTCATGTCCAATGCCTGAAGCCGCACCCGTGATGATCGCAACCTTGTTCTTGAGGCGCATCGTGCTCGTCTCCTAGCGGCCTGGATCGAATGAACCGTCTGTCCACCCGAATACGGTTCGACGCTCGATCTCGGCAATGTTTTCGGGCCGCGGAAATGGATCGGGGGGCGGTTCGCCTGGGCCCCTTGGGCGGCCGATCTCGGCAAAGAACCGGTCGAGACCGCCCGGCATCATGAGCCAAAGAAACGTCATGGGCTCGGGGTTGGGGTTCAGAAAGTGGTGCCGGCGATTACGCCCCACATAAACGGCCGAACCCTTCTCGATCGGGTGCTCCTCGCCCTCAATTCGCGCCACGCCACGGCCCTCGAGAACGAAGATGATCTCCTCGTTGTCAGCATGCGTGTGCTCGCGGATGAAGGCATGGGGGGCCACCGTTTGGGTGCCGAGCGAAAAATTGGCAGCCCCTCCGGTCATCGCCTGGCTGAAAATATTGCGCACAAACCCATTGGCCGGCACAGGCTGCCAGAAGCTTTCGCCTTCGTCCGGCCTCACGACTTTCGCCGTTACCCGCTCCGCCGCTGGTTGTGGGTCCACGTCAGCCTCCCATTGCGTTGGGCTTGTTCCAGCGCGCCTGCCTCTCGCTACTCGATAGGCGAGGGCCGAACGCCGAGAATGCGTTGAAAGCGATCACAATATTTCGGCCAAGCCTCGCGATTGATCAGCCGCGGCGGCACCTTGCCGTCCAGAATATCAATCCACTGATCAGCGGAGTAGATCGCGATATTTTCCTGCGCCTCGTGCGTCGCGCCGGCATTGTGCGGCGTCAGGATGACGTTATCGAATGCCATCAGCGGGTGATCATGGGCCGGGGGCTCGTCGATGAACACGTCGATGCCGGCGCCTGCAATCAGCTTGTCCCGAAGGGCGCGAGCAAGGTCGTCCTCCTTATAGGTGCCGCCGCGTGAGGTGTTGACAAAATAGGCCGTGGGTTTCATGCGGGCGATCTGCTCGTAGCCGATCAGGCCAAACGTCTCTTTCGTGCGCGGGCAATGAACCGTCACATAGTCGGCACGCTCGAGCACCTCGTCGAGGCCGACCTTTGTCGCCCCGCGCGCGGCCATCTGCTCCGCGGTCAAATGAGGATCGTAGGCTAGCACCGTCATCTTGAAGAGACCTTTGCCGAGCTCCGCGATGCGGGACCCGATATTGCCGAGGCCGATGACGCCAAGGGTTTTCCCCAGCATGTCGTTGCCGGTATAAAGG
>JBKJYG010000340.1:0-4259 GCA_046715905.1 Hyphomicrobiaceae bacterium
CATTCACGCCATGTATGTCGATAAGCTTGACGGGTTGGTGGACACCGCCTTCTACAATCGAATGTCGAACCAGTGGCGTGAGGAACAGAACCGCTGCCAGCGCGAGATCGAACGGCACCAAAACGCCGACAAATCTTATTTGGACGAGGGCGTCGCGCTTCTCGACCTCGCCCGCAACGCGCAAAGGCTGTTCGCCAAGCAGTCACCGCGCGAGAAACGCCGCTTGCTCAACTTCGTGCTATCGAACTGCGCTTGGGAGGATGGCGAAGTGGTCGCAACCTTCCGCGAACCCTTTGACCTGCTTGCAGTAACGGCAACTGCCATTGAACGCGTCAAGGCGGGCGTGATCGCCAAAACGCCGAAACCTGAGATTTGGCTGGGGGACTAGGATTCGAACCTAGACAGGCAGAGTCAGAGTCTGCAGTCCTACCGTTAGACGATCCCCCATAACCTTTGGATCGGTGCCGAGCGTAGGTCATATAGCGGCTAGAGCTACGGGCAGCAAGCGGTCCGCGTTGGCAGCCTCTCGGTCGGTCAAATCAAGGCCGCGGTGGCAGGCCTCGGGTCGGCTCATTTCCCGAGCAGCAGGTTGGGCAGCCACAACGTCAGCGCCGGAATGTAGGTCACGAGCATCAGAACGATCAGCATGGGAATGTAGAACACCATGATGCTGCGCGAGACGGCCTCCATCGAGACCTTGCC
Source organism: Hyphomicrobiaceae bacterium (assembly GCA_046715905.1). Classification (GTDB taxonomy): domain Bacteria; phylum Pseudomonadota; class Alphaproteobacteria; order Rhizobiales; family Hyphomicrobiaceae. The sequence continues at coordinate 703 of JBKJYG010000340.1, forward strand.
GATGGCGCAGCCGACCGCCAGTGTCGGGCCAACCGGGGGCGTCAGCAAGCCGATGCCGAGGTTGAAAATCATGATGATGCCGAAATGCACGGGATCGATGCCGAACTGCTTGATTACCGGCAGGAAGATCGGCGTGCAGATCAGCAGCATCGGCGCCAGGTCCATGAAGGTGCCGAGGACGAGCAGCAGCACGTTGACATAGAGTAGAAACGTGTACTTGCCGGACGAGATACTGACGAACAGCTCGGTGGCTTGGGCGGGAATGCGCATCAGCGTCATCATGTAGGCGAAGGCCACCGAGAACCCGATCATGATCATGACCATGCCCACGGTGCGCACCACGCGGCCGATCATGTGCGGCAGCTCGCTCCACTTGTAATCGCCATAGATGAAGACCGTCACGAACAGAGCCCAAACGCAGGCCACGGCCGCCGATTCCGTCGGCGTGAAAATGCCGGAGAGAATGCCGCCCAGGATGATGAAAACGGTGACCAGACCCCAAATCGCCTGGTACGCGATCCGCAACCCCTCCCGCAGCGTAACGGGCTCGCCCTTGGGGAAGTTCTCACGTTTGGCAATGATGAGGCAGAGCACCATCAGGGCCGCACCCAGCAATAGGCCAGGAATAATGCCGCCGATGAACAGGTGGGCAACGGAGACTGTACCTCCGGCCGCCAGCGAGTAGATCACCATATTATGCGATGGCGGGATCAGCAGCGGCTGAAGCGATCCCGAGATCGTCACGTTGACGGCAAACAAGCGCGGATAGCCGGCCTTGATCATCTCGGGGATCATGACCGAGCCGATCGAGGCCGTATCGGCGACCGAGGAGCCCGAGATGCAGCCGAACATGGTCGATGCGAGGATGTTGACCAGCGCCAGGCCACCGCGGATGAAGCCCACGAAGATCTTGGCGAGATTGATGATGCGAGCGGCCATGCCGCCTTCGGCCATGATGGCACCGGCAAGAATAAAGAACGGGATCGCCAACAGGGGGAAGTCATCCATGCCGTCGGAGGTCTTCAACGCCACGGCTTCGAGGGGAATGCCCATCCACAGCGCGGCGATGACGGCTGAGAAGCCCAGCGCATAGGCGACGGGCATGCCGAGCAGGCAGGCGGCGGTAAAGCTGCCGATCAGAACCAACGCGTTCATCTGTTTCCCGTCCCGATCTATTCGGCCGAAAGCGTATCGAGGGCCTCGCCTTCCGGAGCCGGCGGAAAAAAGTCTGCCTTGAGGAAGCGCTCGATCCCGAACAGCACCGTCAGCAGCCCGCCGATCGGGACCGGCAGATACGACACGCCGACGGAGACAATGGGGAACTCCGCAATGCTCTGATACCACGTGGTCTGGATCAGCTTGAGACCAAACCAAAGCAGAAACAGGTTGGTGGCCATCATGCAAACCTCAATGACCACGCCGATAAGCCTCTTCACCGGCGGCGGGAACAGGTTCGGAATCCAGCCCACGGCGATATGCAGATGCTCGCGGTAGCAGATAACGGCCGACAGGAACGACAGCCAGATCATCAGCAAGATGGCCAGCGGCTCAGGCCACGACGCGGCGCTGTTCAACACATAGCGGGTGAACACGCCATAAGGAATGATGAGGGTTATGACGACGAGCGCCACGCCGGCCACGAAAACACAAGCGCCAAGCAGCGCATCCATCGCCTTGAAGTAAGCGCCCGTCACGTCTGTCTCCCCCATCTCGAAACCGGCCAGTCTACCCTTCGCGCAGCGCCGGCCGACGCAAGCCCTACTGCACCGCGCTGATACGTTCGATCAGCGCCTTGTGCTGCGCACCGTACTTGTCCCATACCGGTTTCACGGCGTCCTGGAAGGGTTTTTTATCAGCGACCTCATTAATGAGAACGCCCGCTTCTTTCAACTTCTTGAGCGCCTCGGCCTCCCGTTCGTACCAGAGCTTGCGCTGCTCCATTTGAGCCTCCTTTGAGGCCTTCACGAGCAAAGCCTGATCCTCTTTGGAGAGGTCGTTCCAGGTCTTTTTGGAGAACACCAGAAGCTCGGGAATCATGAGGTGGCCGGTCTTCGAATAATATTTGGCGTAGCGGTAGTGCTGTCCACTCTCATAGCTCGGTTCATTGTTTTCCGCGCCGTCGACGACGCCGGTCTGCATGCCGTTGATGAGCTGATCAAAGCCCATGGCAACGCCGTTTCCACCCAGTGCATTCATCGTATCGACGAACAGCGGGTTCCCCATCATGCGGATCTTGAGGCCCTTGAGATCCTCAACCTTTTCGATCGGCTTCTTGCTGTTGTAGACGTTGCGCGTGCCCGAATTCATCCAGCACAGGCCGATCAGATTGGCGGTCGGATGATCCGACAGCTTTTTCAGGATCTCCTCGCCGATCGGGCCATCGACGACCTTTTCCATGTGGGCCGGATCGCGAAACACGAACGGCAGATTGAAGACGTTCATTTCAGGCACCAGCGGACCCATCGGTCCCACCGAAATGCGCGCGATCTGCAAGGCACCGATCTGCGCCTGCTCGATCATTTCTTTCTCGCCGCCCAGTTGCATCGCGGGGAACATTTGGATCGAAAGGCGGCCGCTCGTGGCGGCTTCGAGCTTCTTGCCCATGCGCTCCACCGCTTCCACGGTTGGATAGCCGAGCGGATGCACGTCGGTGGCCTTGAGCACGAGTTTGGCCTGCGCGTGCCCTGGTCGCGATTGCAACGGGACAACGCCGGCCACGGCGGCCGTGCCCACCACACCAAGCTTCAAGAATTCGCGTCTCTGCATGGAATTTCCCTCTCCTGACGGACCATGGAAACCGCTACGCCGGCTTGCTTTGTCTACTTGTCGGGCATTTGGCCAAGCTTGATCATCGATGGCAACCGAAACTTTCGTCACCGTCCGAAGATGGGGCTTTTAGCTCACGCAGGCGATCGGCTTGACCCAGCCGATGGCCTCCTCAACCAGCTTGCGTTTGCCCTTGCAGCACGTCGTGGGCGATCGGCCTGATCACCGCAGACGGATGCTTGGCCGGCACCCGCTTCTCAAGCTCAACGTAGGAAAACACTGAGCCCGACGGGGCATCCGATCCGAGCCTCCTGGCCTCCATAGACTTGGAAGCCGAACGCAATCATCTTCGAAGTCGGTCAGGTGAGAGGTCAACAGCCTGCTCGATCGACGGGAAAGATGGTGACCGCGAGACGGCGTAAAAGGACGCACTAATAATCGCGACAGGCTTGAGTATTTTCCGGGGGTGTTAAAAGGGCTTCGATGTTCTTATCTAAATATATCTGCTATCAGCCGACTTAATCCGCAGTTATTTTACCCCAGCCTACAATCAGGAGTTTTTTGATGAAAGTCATGACACTCGCCGCCATCGTCGGCGTGTTCTTCACGAACAGCAGTACCATGGCGCAAGGCACCGATCCAAAGACTGGAACGGGTTCGACCGGCACGACCGTGGTGCAAGGCACCGATCCTAAGACAGGAACGGGTTCGACCGGCACGACCGTGGTGCAGGGCACCGATCCTAAGACGGGCACCGGCTCGACCGGCACGACCGTGGTGCAAGGCACCGA
>JBKJYG010000341.1:0-7691 GCA_046715905.1 Hyphomicrobiaceae bacterium
CCTTCTGGTCGCTAATTTGGAGGCGGGGGCCGTTGATGAGAACCGCACCTCGATCGATTTCCGAGTTCTCGTGCGGGACATCGCCGAACTCTACACGCCGGCTGCCGAAGACCGGGGCTGCACGATCACCATTCACGCGGAGACCCCGATCAGCGTCTTCGGGAACCGGCAGCTTCTCAGTCAGGCGATCGCCAATATTCTTGATAACGCCATCAAGTACGGCGACGCGTCCTTGATCGAACCTAGTATCATCGATATCCGTCTTCGAGCGGCCGACGGGAATGCCATTCTTACGATAACAGATCGGGGGCCGGGAATTGCCGCCGCAGATCGGCCCCGTGTTCTACAGCGCTTTGTACGTCTGGATGCGAGCCGATCGGCTCCTGGAACAGGACTGGGCTTGAGTCTGGTCACCGCCGTCATTTCCGTTCATGGAGGTACCCTGCAGCTCGAAGACAACAACCCTGGTTTGTCAGTGGTCCTAAGTCTCCCGTTGCATAGTAAAACTGTGCGTGCGGATGGGCCCGAGTTGCAAACGAGGGATTGCTCGGTCAAGCTTGAGGCATGACACGACCCCGTGCCACTGAACCGCTCTATGGCCTGTTGCGAGAGGCTCCGACGGCGCATGATGCCGTGCTTGCACAGGATCTGTTTGACGAGCTGGTCGGCGCGGTTTCCGGCCGAGCCGTCATCTTGGGAACGCCTCAGGTTCAGCGCCTCCTGCTGGGAATTTTCGGGTGCTCCCCCTACCTCACACTCCTCATACGACGCGATCCCGCCCGGCTGATCGATCTTCTCGAGAGTTGTCCCGATCCCTTCTTGTCGGCCCGCATCGATCGCTTGCATCACGAGGCGCGGGGCGCCGACCACATGGCCGCACTCATGCGGGTGCTCAGGCTCTTTAAATCAGACGTGGCGCTGCTGACCGCCCTGTGTGATCTCGGCGCCGTCTGGTCTCTCAGAGACGTCACCCGCGCGCTGACGTGCGCGGCCGATGCAGCGGTCTCCTGTGCGGTCGATTTCGTGTTTCGTGCCGCCCATCAGCGCGGCGAATGGACCGGCACCGGTGGCTCGCAGAAGTCTGGATACAGCGTCGTAGCGATGGGAAAACACGGCGCGGGAGAATTGAACTACTCCAGCGATATCGATCTCATTGTTTTCTTCGACTTGGACAGAACCACGCTGCGGGCTGGCTTGGAGCCGGCGGCCTTCTTCGTTCGCGCGACTCGAGCCATCTTGAAGATCCTGCAGGAGCGCACGAGCGATGGCTACGTGTTCCGAACCGATCTGCGCTTGAGGCCTGACCCGGGCGCAACTCAGATCGCGATCTCGACAGAGGCGGCATTCAATTACTACGAAAGCTTCGGTCAGAACTGGGAGCGCGCTGCTCTCATCAAGGCGCGCGCCATCGCTGGCGATCTGGAGACCGGTCGCGCATTGCTTCGCGACCTGGAACCTTTCATCTGGCGCAAGTATCTCGATTTCGCCGCCATTGCCGACATTCATGCGATGAAACGGCAGATTCACGCTTTCCGCGGTTTCGGCGATATCGGCGTCGCAGGTCATAATATCAAGCTCGGTCGCGGTGGCATTCGCGAGATCGAGTTTTTTGTTCAAACGCAGCAGCTGATCGCTGGCGGGCGGCAAAAGGACCTCCGCGAACCTGAAACACTGTCGGTCCTGGAGCGCCTGCAGGCGCGTGGGTGGATTACCGACGAGGTCGCGGCCCAATTGAGCGAAGCCTATGTTTTCCTGCGCGGCATCGAGCACCGGCTCCAGATGTTGGCCGACGAGCAAACCCAAACCTTGCCCAGCGATCACGACCAGCTGCTGCGTTTGGCTCGCTTCAGCGGGTTTGTCTCGGTCGCGTCCTTTTCCACGCAGCTTTTGCACCACCTGGGGAGAGTTCAACACCACTAGTCAGCGGTTTTTGAAACGGTTCCCGAGTAGACGCGTCGCGGCGCAAACATGGTGTTTGCCGGTGAGTCGGACGATCCAGGAACCCTGACGGCTCTGACCGGAATGGGGTTTGCACGCGCCGCTGAAGTCATCGGGGCCGTTCGGGGCTGGCATCACGGCCGCTATCCAGCCGTGCGCAGCGCGCGGGCCCGGGAATTGCTGACCGAGGTGCAACCGCTGCTGATCGAAGCCCTTGCGGCGACGGCCGATCCCGACCAAGCCTTCTTTGCGTTTGATCGTTTTCTGGTCGGCCTGCCCTCCGGCGTACAGCTCTTTTCTCTGTTGCGCGCCAATCCGCAATTGTTGCGGCTGCTCGCCGAAATCATGGGGACTGCGCCCCGTCTCGCGACCATTCTTGCCCGTCGCCGCCGCGTTCTGGATGCCGTCCTCGATCCCGGATTTTTCGGCACGCTGCCGGATCGTGAAACGCTGACGGAGCTCGTGAACCGAGAGATCGCAGATGCCGCGAGCGTGGAGGAGGCTTTTGATCGTGCCCGTGTTGTGGGGTCCGAGCAAATCTTCCTGATCGGCATCCGGGTCCTTTCGGGCACAATTGATGCTGCGCAGGCTGGCAGCGCCTATGCCGACCTTGCGGCAACGCTGATCGCTTCCCTTGCCTCCAAGGTCGAAGCGGAGCTCATCACGGCCCACGGCCGCATTGATGGCGGCGCTTTTGCCGTTATCGGCATGGGCAAGCTCGGCGGTCGTGAAATGACCGCAGCTTCGGATCTCGATCTCATCCTCATCTATGATTATGCCGCCACGGCTGGATCTTCGGACGGTCCGCGACCGCTGTCGCCGGGCGAGTATTATACGCGCTTCACACAGAGGCTAATCAGCGCCTTGGCGGCGCCGACAGCGGAAGGCCGCCTCTACGACGTCGACATGCGTTTGCGGCCCTCGGGTCAAAAGGGACCGGTCGCCGTTCAGCTCTCCGCCTTCATTACGTATCAGGCCAACGCCGCCTGGACCTGGGAGCATCTAGCGCTCACGCGCGCGCGGATCGTCGCTGGAGATCAACCGCTGAGGGCCAGGGTCGAGGCCGCCATTCGATCGGCGCTGACCAAGCCTCGCGATCCTGCCTCGGTCGCGCATGATGTGCTGGAGATGCGGCGCCTCATCGAAGCGGAAAAAGGCGTCGGCGACATTTGGGATCTGAGACGCGTCCGTGGCGGCCTCCTGGATCTGGAATTTATAGCACAGCACCTGCAACTCATACACGCGGCCACGGCGCCAGGCGTGCTCGATACGTCGACCGTGGGAGCGTTGAAGCGGTTGCGAGATCACGGTTGCTTGGAGGCGGTCGATGCCGATGTCCTTATCTCGGCCGGCAACCTTTACAATACGCTGACGCAGGTGCTGCGCCTCTGCTTTGAGGGCCCATTCGACCCGTCATTGGCGCCGGATGGGTTGAAGCGTCTGTTAGCTCAACCAAGCGGGTTGCCGAGCTTTGATCATCTTCAAGCTGAGCTTCAGTCGACTGTCGTCCGCGTCCGCACATTGTTCGAACAGCTCGTCGCCCCTCCTTGACCGACGGATTGAGGCTCAGCGCACGTTCTAGTCATGAATGTCCATTCAGACTTTGCGCGCTCAGAGGGGAACTTAACCAATGCTGATTAAACGATCGCTGCTTCTGCTTGTGGGGACGCTTGCCCTGTCTGCTGAAACAGCGGCGTCTGCGCCTGGGCAGCGCTGGTCGGACGGTATTCAAGGCTACCAGCGAACGCAGTTCAAAGAAGATGGTCTGACGAAACACCGGATGGAGCGTACGCCTCTGAGCAAGGAGACGTTTGATGCACGGACGCGCGCTCGGTTTGCGAGGCTTGATCGCAATTCCGATGGCGTCATCGATGTCACGGAACTCGAAACGACATTGACCGGTCGAATGGCGGCGAAAAGGCTGGGCGCAACCCACTCCGTCCGACCGTTCGAGGGCCTTTTGGCAATGTTCGACACCAATCGTGACGGCCGAATTGCTAAGGACGAGTTCTTGGGTGTGATCCAAGCGCGCTTTGTACAAATGGACCTGAACAACGATGGCCGCATCGCTGACGACGACTTACCGCCCTTCCTGCGCGGCCGTAACGTTCTGTCGACCGAGCGGGGCATCAACGATCGCCAGCCTCGTTGGTTACGCATGTTGCGGGAGGCAAACTCGGATCGGGACAACGTCGTCACCCTGGCGGAAGTGACCGCGGCTGCCGAAGCTCGCTTTACAAAACTCGATCATAGCAAAGACGGATTTATTGACGGCGCTGACGCTGAGATGATGCGCCGTCAGGCAATCGACTATCGGGTCAGACGCTTCGTTCATCGGTTTGGTGCCGACAAGGACGGGCGGATCACGCGTGACCAGTTCATGCTCAAGGCATCCGAGCGATTTGCCCGTCTTGATCGCAACAGTGACGGCGTGGTCTCGGCAGACGAGATGCGTCCTTGGAAAGCGAGCGAAGGATTTGGCCGCCGAGAGGAACACGCCGTTGACGGAAACGCTCATCAAAGGCGCGAAGGGCTTGCGCCCGGAATGCCTTCCGGGGTCGAGAGTAATCGAGACAAGCAGAAGTAGACATGATTTCATCTTGCTCCGAACAGACCCTGTTGGGTAGCCCGATGGTGATCTTCGGGCTTAGCCTCGAAGCGATCCAGGTGAGGCGTTCGGGAACAGGATGTGCGGTGACGATTCGGAGCGCGTCGAAATCGGTCGGATCTTCGACCAATCCAATCGAGGCCGCCGACGAACAACTTCTAGTGGCACGTATAGCACGCGGCGACGGCGAAGCTTTTCGGATCATTGTCGAACGGTATCTGGCGCAGCTGACCAGCATTGGCCGGCGTATGCTCAGGGATGACGCGGAAGCTGAAGATGTCGCCCAGGAGGCGCTGGTCAGGCTTTGGAAAGGAGCAAAAGGCCTTGAGATCGGACCGGCTGGCCTGCGGCCGTGGCTTCGCCGCGTTGTCTCGAATCTGTGTATTGATCGCATTCGTGCCAACCGGAATACGACGACAGTCGACGTTGTTCCTGATCGTGCCGAGGCAGCAACGCAACTGCGCGGGCTTGATGAACAGGCCCTTGCAGCTCGTGTCGACAGGGCGTTGAAACAATTACCGGACCGTCAGCGGCTGGCACTGACACTTTTCCACTACGAGGGCCTCAGCCAGAACGAGGTCGGGGTGATGCTGAGCATCTCGGACGAAGCGGTAGAGTCTCTTCTGGCGCGAGCCCGTCGAACAATGAAGGCGGTGCTGAGCACTGAATGGAAGCAGCTGTTGCCTGATGATGATGAGACCAACTGAAGGAGGCAGGGCGGAGTGCCCTGTTGAGAGATGACGGATAAGGTGGCGCAGATCACGTTTGGACGCTTTAGGACGGTCATCGAGGCGTGTGGCGCACGCGCGGATCGCTGGCCCGCGAACGAGGAACACGCTTTGCAGGCATTCGCGGCTACGAGCGCCGCAGCCAAGTCGATGTTGCTCGAGTCAGCGGCTTTGGACGCGCTGCTGGAGAAAGCGCCGTCTCATGCGGCGGGCGATTTCTCCGGTCGGGTCCAGCGCGTTGTGACCGCCGCGGTCGGGTCCGCGCAGCCTCTAACGGCTGCTGGACAGGCTTTCGCTCCTCAACGACCTGCGGCCGCTGGCCGGCATCGACGTGGGCGTTCGCTTTTCGGCGTCACGGGCCAGTGGCACGCGACGGCCCTCCTGGCGGTGTCGCTTATGGGTGGAATTGCCGTTGGCGTGCTGGATTTGGCGCCGGACCCGGTGGACTTCGTTGACGGCTTCGCCCGCCCCAAGCTCGAGCAGCCTGTCGCCGCACTCGATCTTGATGACGTCTTCGACGGATTTGATGAGGATCGGTATGACCGATAGCTCACGTGCAACATTTGGAGATACGGTCCGCGCGCCGCGATGGATGCGATTTGCGCTTGTTATCTCGTTGGCAATCAACCTCGCCATCGCGGGCGCTCTTGCGGGCTCGGCGTTGGTTGCCCGAATGCACCCGCAGGTGGACCGTCCAGCCTATGGTGGGCTCATGGCTTTCAGCAAAACGTTACCGCCCGAGCGACGCGTCGAGCTTTGGGCAGCAACCGCCGAGGAGCGCAGAGCGTTCGCTCCGGTGCGGGCTGAGGTGAATGAAACCCGCCAACAGGCGCGCGCTGCCTTGCTGGAAAACCCGTTTAACTCCGAACGCCATGTGGAAGCTCAAGCTCGCGTCTTCGAGGCTGAGGTCAAAGCGCGCCGAGCATCAAAAAATATTCTGCTGAAACTGGCCGACGTCATGACGCCGGCTGAACGGTCCGCATTTGGGGCCTGGCTTCCTCCCAAGCCGCGAATGGGTCGGGCTCGTGGGATGGGATATCAGGTCCAAGACCCTGCTGGCGTCGAACCCGAGACGAGACGCAAATAGCCGTAACTCCTGCAGTGTCCTTTAAACGGTTGAACTCGATCCCCTTGAGACCTCAAGCTCAGATTTGGTTTCTGCAACCGTAAAGGCGAAAAAACCGAGCGCAAACAGGGCGATCAAAGCTGACGTTATGAACGCGGCGCTTGAGCCCAAGCTGTCGGAAATCAAACCAGTCATCGTGTTGCTGACTGAAGCCCCGATACCCATCACAAAACCGACCATCCCGAGTGCCAAATTGAAATGGCCCGTGTTCTTCGTCAGGTCGGCTACGCAAACTGCCACCAGGATGCCCAAAGAGGCTGCGGAGATTCCGTCCAAGAGCTGGATGGCGACATACCAATACGACTCCGGAAATGCCGCAAGCAGAGCCGCCCGCAAAGGTAAAGCTGCGAATCCGGCGAGGAGAAACGGCTTTCGTCCCCAATCCGCCGCCCGTCGCCCGATCCAAGGAGAGCTCAATACGACGATAATCTGAGGCAGGATCATGCACAGCGCGACCAGGAGGGTTGCTCCTTCAGCCGTGCGCCGTGTGACTTCTCCGGCCAGCAGGGGCAGCAAGGCCGCGTTCGCCAAATGAAAAAGCCCCACGCTGAGCGCTAAACAAATAAGAGTACGGTTTTTGAGGAGCACGCCTAAACGTGGCACGATCGCGGTTGGCTTGTCGTTCAGCGGATCAACATCTTTCATCGAATGTGGCTCGGTCGGCGGAAGCACCACACGGAACAGCGCACCCAAGGCCGGGATCGTCAGCAGCGCCACGGCCCAGAATACCGCGCCGGCGCTGAAATAATATCCGAACCCGCCCAGCAGCGCTGCCGACAGGGCGGCTCCGATCGACGCGAAGCGCGCATTGCGTCCAAGTCTTTCGCCAAGTCCCACATGCCCTGCCAGGTGCAGACTGATCGCCGCTATACAAGGGCCCAGAATTGCACTGGCTAACGAGTGGATGATCTTGGCCAGCAGCACCAATGCAAACACCGGCAGCATCGCAATCATTGCAGCGCTCAACGCGATACCCACCACGCCGCCGGCTGCAAGCGCTCGTTTGGCCCGCACAGCGTCCACGATCGCCCCGCTGGGGATTTGGGCCGCCAAGCTCACCAGGCCACCCAACGTGAGTACATAACCGATGTCGGACTGCGTCCATTTCTGTGTCGTCAGGTAAACTGCAATAAACGGCCCAAATCCTGTCTGGATATCGGCTAGAAAAAAACTGAACCAATCGAGCGCCGCATGGCTCGAACGCGAGCCTTGTTGATGCGTTCGCACAATATCGTGAGCGCGCTCCATTTCAGCGATCAATTGTCGCGTAAGCCGGCGCGTGATTTGGATC
>JBKJYG010000342.1:0-5731 GCA_046715905.1 Hyphomicrobiaceae bacterium
GTCGAATATGTCTCGGCCAACCCGACGGGCCCCATGCATGTCGGGCATTGCCGAGGGGCGGTGTTCGGGGATGCCTTGGCCGATCTGCTGGCGTTTGCCGGATACGCGGTCACGCGCGAATATTACATCAATGATGCGGGCGCCCAGGTCGACGTCCTCGCGCGCTCGGCTTATCTGCGTTATCGCGAGGCCTTGGGCGAAAACATCGGCGCCATCCCGGATGGGCTCTACCCCGGCGACTATCTGAAGCCAGTCGGGGCAGCGCTCGCCGAAACGTTCGGCAGCAGCTTGCTCGAGCGGCCCGAGGCCGAGTGGCTACCCTTGGTCCGCAGCGCGGCGATCGACGCCATGCTGATTGAGATCCGCGGCGACCTCTTGGCGCTGAACGTCAAGCACGATGTGTTCTTTTCCGAGCGCTCGCTGATCGAAGGAAATCGCGATGAGGTGCAGGTCACAATTGCGGCGCTCCGAGCCAAAGGTCTCGTCTACCAAGGCCGGCTCGAGGTGCCCAAAGGCCATGACGTGGAGGATTGGGAAGATCGCGAACAAACGCTGTTCCGGGCCACCGATTTCGGTGACGACGTAGATCGTGCGCTGCTCAAGTCCGACGGCACGTATACCTATTTCGCGTCCGACATGGCCTATCACCTGACCAAGCTCAAGCGTGGCTTTCGCCGCCTCATCAACGTCTTCGGGGCCGACCACTCGGGTTACGTGAAGCGCATGCGGGCCGCAGTCCAGGCGCTCTCGGATGGGGACGTCGATCTCGACGTCAAAGTGTGCCAGCTGGTGCGGCTGTTGCGGGCGGGCGTGCCCGTCAAGATGTCGAAGCGGGCCGGTACGTTCGTCACTCTGCGCGAAGTCGTTGACGAGGTCGGGGCCGATGCCGTCCGCTTCATGATGCTTTACCGCAAGAACGACGCGGCGCTTGACTTCGATCTGGCCAAGGTCATCGAGCAGTCGAAGGACAATCCGGTCTTTTATGTCCAGTACGCGCACGCCCGCGCGCAATCCGTGTTCCGCAATGCGACCGATGCCTTCCCCGATCTGGCCGCTGGACCCTCGTTGGCTGCGGCGTTGGCGGCGGCCGACCTCAGCCGGCTCGACGATCCGGGCGAAATCGATCTGCTGCGGCGGCTTGCGGCCTACCCGCGGCTGATCGAAGGCGCTGCACGCGCCCATGAGCCGCACCGCCTGGCGTTTTATCTGCATGATCTGGCTTCATGTTTTCATTCCCAGTGGACGCGCGGCAATGATTTGCCACATTTGCGCTTTATCCAGGCCAGTGACCGGGATCTCACCTGCGCGCGCCTCGCATTTGTGCAGGCCTGTGCACAGGTGATCGCGGCTGGGCTAGCAATTCTTGGAGTCAAAGCCCCCCTGGAGATGCGATAAACAAGTTCCGAATCACGACCGTTCAAAGCGGGGGCGACGTATCGGGGCGATGACGTCTGCAAAGCGAGCTGGAATTGGCGCGGGTGCTTTGGCGGCACCTAAGCCTATCCCGCATGCATTCTTGGTCGAGGGATCTCGAGATGGCACGATCCGGCGGATCGAAGGGGCAGACAGGGTCGGGCTCGCGCCGTGCGGAGGAGCACCCGGAAGCGCGCCGCCTCCCGGCTTCCCGCCCCCAGCAGCCGGCGTTGCCGCAGAGCGGATATTCCCACTACGGCCCGGAGTCGTACGGATACGCTGATCAACAAGCGCCACAGCACTCGTTTGCCCCGCATCCGCAGTTTCCAGCGCAAGATCCATATGCGCCGAGCGCGCCTCCGGGACCGGCGTTCGAGGCGCATGCCGGCCAACCGCCTCAGTGGCCGCCGCACGCGCCTCAGCACGGGACTGATCCACGCCTTGACGCGAGGCCTCCCCAACATGCCGGCGATGGTTATGGCCACGAGCCCCAGTTCCAGGAACCGGCTTTTGGCCACGCACCCGATCGCGGATCGCATGCGCCGCCCGGAGAGGCGTGGCCGCCGCAGGTCCAGAACTGGGACCTGTCGCATTATTCGCCGGGTCAGGCGGATCACAGTGCGGGCGGTTACGCCCCGGGCCAGCATCCGGATGTACGGCATCGCGATGGACTGCAGCATGGCGACCGCCACCCGCAACCGCCCGGCTTCAGCGAGCAGCCAGGCTGGCCCGGCTCGGAGGGTTGGGGGCCTCCTGGGCAGCATCCCGATGCGAGAGCCGGCGGGATGGGGCCGGACGGTCGTCCACGCCCGGACGCTGGCCGGCCCTATGAGGGCGAGCCGACGTTCGATCCGCGCTATGCCGACCCCGGTCAGGATCATGATTCGAACCACGACTACGATGAAACGGTGGACGAAGAACCCGCCCCGCGGCGCTCGCGGGCGCTGATTGTCGTCGTTGCGTTGATCGGAGCGGTCGCGCTGGGCGGTGGCCTGGCTTATGCGTACAAGACATTCATCGGGGCCCGGCCTACCGGGCAGACGCCCGTGGTTCGTGCCGACAAATCACCGGCCAAAATCAAGCCGACCGAAGCCGGCGGCAAAGATATGCCCAACCAGGACAAGAAATTTCTGAACCGCCTGGCCGAGCCGGGAAGCGGCGAACGGCCGGCCTCGGATCCTGCGTCGGCTCCGGACGGGGACGGCGTGGCGCGCAAGGTAACCACGATCGTCGTCAATCGCGACGGTTCGCTGACGCCTCAAGCCGCGCAGCCACCGCCGTCGTCGGCTGCCGCTGCTATGCCAGCCGCCCCTTCGAGTTCCGGCGTGCCCGGAATGCTGGTCGATGGCCTCAACACCCAGCCGCCGCCTTTGCGCGGATCCTTGAACCAGGAACCCGCCGCGCCACCCTTGCAGGCGGCCCCGGCTCGTGCCGCCTCCGTCACGCCGCCGAAAGTGGCCGACCTGCCGTTGCCACGCGTTGCCCCGCCCGCCAAGAAGAAGCCGGTCGCGCGTGATGACGCCGCGGCGCCTAAAACTGTGGCCGCCGTGCCGTCGGGTGGTGCAGCGTCAGGCTCGGGTGCGAGCGGCTACGTCGCGGCGCTCTCGTCCCGCAAGAGCCGGGAAGAGGCGCTGAAGTCGTTCGCAGACTTGCATCAGAAATATCCAGCCGTCCTCGATAACCGGACGCCGGATGTGCGCGAGGCTAATCTGGGTGACAAAGGCGTGTGGTTCCGCCTCATCGTTGGCCCGCCCGGATCGCGCGAAGCGGCGAATGAGGTTTGCACGAAACTGAAGGCGCAGGGTTATAATGGGTGCTGGGCCATTGCGTATTGAGCGGCATAGGCAACATTGTCCGTCCCAACCCAACCTCCGTCCACGCTTCCACTGGCGGTGACACAAACGAAGGCATTCATTACCGGCGTGGCAGACGTGGCGTTGAGCCCGGCCGAGCGGGCGTTCCTGGCGCGCGAGCGGCCGGCGGGGTTAATCCTGTTTTCCCGCAACTGCCGGTCTCGCGAGCAAATTCGGCGCTTGGTGGACGAATTCTGCAACGCGGTCGGCACCGACAGCCTGCTGGTTCTGGTCGATCAGGAGGGCGGGCGCGTGCAGCGGCTGCGTCCGCCTCTGGCACGCCTGCTTCCGCCGGCCTGGACCTTCGGCGAGCTGTGGCAGCAAGACCCGGACGCCGCCATCCGCGCGGCGCGGCTGGTCGCGCGGCTGGCAGCCTTCGATCTTAAGCCGCTCGGCATCAATACGAGCTGCGCGCCCGTGCTCGACCTGCCCGTGGCCGGTGCCCATGCCATCATCGGTGACCGGGCCTACGGGACCACACCCGAGGCCGTGGTGGCGCTCGGCGGGGGGATCGCGGACGGCCTGATATCGGGCGGGGTGTTGCCGGTCATGAAACATATGCCTGGGCACGGCAGAGCCGAGACCGACAGTCACCTGGAGCTTCCGGTGGTGACGACGGGAGCCTCTGAACTCGACGCGCGGGACTTTGAACCGTTCCGCCGTCTTTCGAAGCTGCCCGCCGCGATGACAGCACACGTCATTTATACAGCCCTGGACCCTGCCCACCCGGCAAGCACCTCGGCCACGGTCCACGCAGCGATTCGCTGCCGCATTGGCTTCGATGGGCTTTTGATGAGCGATGATCTTTCCATGAATGCGCTGTCAGGGCTGATGGCATCTCGCGCCGCGGCTGTGCTCGCGGCGGGGTCCGATTTGGCTCTGCACTGCAATGGTAGTTTGGCGGAGATGGAGGCGGTCGCGGCGGCGTCGCCCGAGCTGACGGGCAAGGCGCTGAGCCGGTACGAACGTGCTCTGGCTGTGACCGGCCGATGTTCCGAACCATTCGATGTGGCCGAAGCGGAGGCTGTGCTTGCGCGGCTTCTCGGCGCCTCCGCTTGATCGCGCAGGGCTGATCTTCATTGCCTGAATCACCATATTCTGCTGTTTGGCGGCGTGAAGCCGGTTATCCACAGGATCTGCAATGGTTGATGCGGGCGATGAAAGCGGTGGAAGCGGGCCCGTGCCGCCGTCGGCCCCGGCTGAGCCAAGGCTCGGGGAGCCCGCTCTGACAGATCCGGAAAGTCTCATCTCGTTCGATCGGGCTCCCGGTGATGTCCTCACGATCGACCTTGCAGGCTTTGAGGGTCCGCTCGATCTGCTCTTGGCCATGGCTCGGACCCAGAAAGTCGATCTGGCCCGCCTATCGGTGCTGTCGCTGGTGGATCAGTACCTGGCGTTCATCGCCGAGCTAAGGCAAGTGCGCATCGAATTGGCAGCCGATTATCTGGTGATGGCGGCTTGGCTCACATTTTTGAAATCCCGGCTGTTGCTGCCGCGTTCAGAGCAGCCGGTGGACCAACCCACGCCCGACGAGATGGCGGCGCAACTGGCGTTTCGCCTGGTCCGCCTCGACGCCATGCGGACGGCCGCAGCGCAACTGTTCAATCGGAAGCGGCTCGGGCGCGACGTGTTCGGCAGGGGGCATTTTGAAGGTGTGAGGACGGTCCGCGAGCGGCAATACACGGCCCGGATCTACGACCTGATCAAGGCCTACGCCGATCAGCGCACGCGGACCTCTGCGCGCCGCGCGCACGTTTTCAAACGGCGGACGGTATGGTCGGTCCAGGATGCGAGGGTCCGGCTCGAGCGCTTGGTCGGGCAGTCGGCTGGGGGCTGGCTGCAGCTCGATCTGTTTCTCGAGGAGTATCTGCCAATCCCTGCCTTGGGGCGCACGGCGCTCGCAAGCTCGTTTGGCGCCAGCCTGGAACTGGCGCGAGAAGGATTGATCGAGTTGCGCCAGTCCCAAGCCTTCGCGCCCATTTATATGCGCCGCCGCGAGGCGGAGGCGGCATGCGGGAAGACGATCTGACGTTGGTCTGAGTGAGAGCGTGAGGTGTGAGCGAAGATCATCGAGACAAGGGACGGCGCATGGAAAAGGGCAGACTTGATGTGCGCGCAGTCGACGAGGTGGCCGACCGCCAGGACGCCGCTGACACCCCGGATGCGGGCGCAGCACGCCACCACGTCGGCAACGCAGGGGGGAGCCGTGCCTCCTCTGCGGGTGAAGGCGGCATCCGCTACCTTAGCAGCCTGACGGTCAGCGGCTCGGCGGCGCCGGCTGCCGATCGGCGCCAACAATTGCGCATACTGGAGGCCATTCTGTTCGCCGCATCCGAGCCGCTCGACGAGGCGACACTTGCCCAGCACCTGAAGTCGGGTGAAGCCGTGCCCGCACTCCTGGGGGAACTCAAAGCCTCTTACGCCGACCGGGGGGTCAATCTCGTGCGGGTCGCGGGAAGGTGGGC
>JBKJYG010000343.1:0-3670 GCA_046715905.1 Hyphomicrobiaceae bacterium
TGTTTATACCCCCCCGGCGCCGCGGTCCCTGTCCTGCCCCACCCCGGGGGGCATTCGCCCCCCGCGCCACACTGGCTTACGGGCTATATCACGGGGCGGATCTGCGACGGCTTATAGACGTGCGCGAGATTTAACCGCTCTCCTGGGCCCTGACCTAGCATGCTCTAGGCGATACGGCGCATCCCGAAGTTAAACGCGGCAGAGTGCAGCTTGAACTCCTTGCTCCTGCGCACCCGCCCGTTATCTATCGGAACGAAGCCGTTGCAACTTTCAAATTTTGCGATTTGCCGTCGCGTGTCGGGCACCCTCGAGGGATCAGTGGCTAGATGATCCGGTACGAGGATGAGGTCCTTCGACCAATTCTCGATATCACGAAGACGGCTGTGAACGATCGGGCGGTAACATTTTCTTAGACCTCCCTTGATCAACTCAGACTTAAAACGTGGACCTGCGTGACCCCATTGTCAACCCGAGTGGCGACTTAATTTTCCGATCGCTTCTTTGAAGGAAAAGGACCGATCACGCCGACCACCGCCGCCCTGTATTTCGGATCGTTGCTGGGCGGCTTGACGCTTCCCTTTCCTGTTTCGGCAAAGGGATGTTGCACGACGGCGGTGAGGTAGCCATGGCCGTCGATGTTCGGGTACCAGAACACACCAGTCGCCTCGGCGCCCTGGGGGACGCTTAAAATCCGTGTCAGTTTCCCGCGGCCGACATCGTAGGCCCAGATGGCATCGTTCTCGTGGCCGTCATCGGAGTCTTCGGCAATGATCAGCGTGTCGTGCTCTGGAATGAAGGTGAGATTGTCCGGGTTGGCGATGCCATCGACGGCGCACGTGTTGACGCCGGCTGCGACGCCCTCGGGATCGGAGCGCCCCGTCACCAGGGCGGCCATTGAGCGCGCTACATAATCCGAGCCGATCGTTTCGTCGCGGCCAAGATCGAGCGCAAACACAACTCCGCAAGGATTATAGCCGAGGCGGATATGATTGGGCCCGCCTCGCTCGTAACGGTCGCCCGGTTTGCCTTTTTCGGTGGCATCGCCCATGCCCCGATCGATGGAGGTGATCGCGGTATAAAGCCTGTTTCGCTTCGGATCGTAGGTGATGCCTTCGGCCTTGTTGAATTCTGTCGTCGCACCTTTCAGGGCCGCATATCGCCGCGTTTCCAAGCGCGAAGCAATGATCTCCTGGCCCGCCCGGATCTTGAGGCACTCGCCCGCCTGCCGGGATTTCTCGCCAACGAAATTCGTGGCTCCAAACCCCGCCGGACAACCGCCATCGTCGCGCATATCGGCTGTCTCAAACAGCCGCGCGAAGGTTGCGCCCCCCTCGATCGCTTGGGCGATCTCCCGGGAAGACGCATGACCCAGATCAACCCAAGTCAGGTCGGCTTTGGCTTCGTGTCCTCCAGCGGTCGACGTCTGCATCCAGCGCGCCGCGAACAGCCGGCCTGCGGCTAGATCGCCGGCGCGATCGGCGATGAACATGAAGAAGCCGGTGTTGTCGCCATCGTCGGTCATGTAGACGGTGCGTCTGTCAGGCATCACGAACGCCAGCTCATGACTGAACCGCCCCATGGCGTGGTGCCGCACGACGGTGATGTTCTGCCAGCCTTTGACGGTCACCTCGAAGGGGTAGCCATAGCGATAGGGCTTGAAGTGGGTCTTGATTGATCCCGCATCGGGGTTCTGCGGATCGATCGCAAAATAGCGCAGCATGCGCGGCACCCATCGGCCAAGCTTCTCCAACTCGCCTCGCTCCATCGCGTCCTCAAACGCGCGCACATCGGGGGGATATTCTTCGCCGCCAAGATGCGTTCCCCACGGCGATAGTTGACCCGCGCACGGATTGTAAATGCCATGGATGTGCGACAGGCGCAGCGGGCGCGTATCGATGGCCGCGAGTTGGCCCGATCGCTTATCTTGGGAGAAGCGCGTCAGATAGAGCGAACTCGGCAGGCTTTCGAAGTGCGTCACGCCCCAGAGGCGTCCGCCGATTTTCATCAAGGAGGTGAAATCGGGGTAGGTGGAGATGAACGGCTTGCCGTCGGCATCGCGGATCGGTTTGCCGTTGACGTCGAGGCTCAGCCCGAAGGTGCCGCCGCCGATGCGCGCGCCACCCGACATCAGCGGCATGAATCGCAGCGGGACCTTTCGCCCGTCGATCGCTGCTCCCGCTGTGGTCCGGATCAGCGCCTTGTCAGCGGGCTCGCGCGGAATCTCTAGCGTGTCAAATACAAGCTCGCCTGCTTCGGCCCGCGCTAAGCCCAGGCACATCAGGAACAGAACACACAAGCGGCTACGCACGATGGTCTCCCCGGCCGTTCGACGAGCGCTGATGTCGCACGCGGCGCGCGCGTGGAGCAAGACCGAAACAGAAATGTTGGCCGCCACGATGCTAGGCGTCGCTCTCAGTGCGTGTGAGCCATGATCGCAATATTGTCCCGGTCTCGTCGAATTGCAGCCCCACGGAGTGTTATGCTAACTGGTGCTGGGCTGTATCCGCGCGACGAACGGCGCAGGTGGATAGGACGCACAGCATCCGTTGAGTGTGGATTGTCAGCTGCCCGCAGCGGGCGGCTGGCCGAAGCGGCCGGGTTCGGGGGAGCCTGGCCGCTTCTCACTCCTCCATCGCAGAAGCGAGGGTTGGGCGCACAAGGGGTTCAGTCTGTCGGGGGCCGAGCCGCTCATGCGCAACGCAGCGCCCGACAAAGGCCAGCATACCGATGAGATTCTCGCCGAGCACGGTTTTGCACCCGCCGAGATCGCACGTCTGCGCGAGACAGGATCGTGGCCTGACGGGCAACGGAAGTTAGTGCCGGCGCCAGCTCAGTTTTTCTTGGCCAGACCGACTTTTTCCAGGCTGGCTTTTTCCGTTTCGATCAGCTTGGCGGCAAGCGCGGTATAATCGGCACTGTTCATATAGCGGCGGCTGTACTCGGCGCGATCATAGATCTCGGGCGATTTCGGATCGTCGTAGGCTTTCTTGAAGGCGTCGTGCAATTTCTGCACGATGGCGGGGTCCATGCCCTTGGGACCGGCGAGACCGGTCGGGGAATCGAAGTCGAACGAATAGCCGACCTCTTTCAGCACCGGCACATTGGGCCATTTGGGATGCCGTTCGCTGCCGAGCAGAAGCAGCAGGCGCAACTCGCCGGCCGCCACGAGCGGCGACCAGGCCGGACTTTCGACGATCATGTTGACGTGGCCGCCCAGAAGGGCGGCGATCGACTCACCGCCCCCCTTCGAGGGCACGTGCGTCATCTGCACGCCAGACTCGACGGCCGCCAACTGCATCGACAGGCCCGGGCTGGTGGCCGGGCCAATCGTGGCATAGGTGAACTTTCCTGGGTTTTTCTTGGCGTAGTCGACCACATCGGCCCACGTCTTGAACGGGCTGTCGGCCTTGACCACGGCACCGAGATGATAGCCGGCCAGTAGCACGATATAGGTGAAATCCTTGGCCGGATCGAAGGTCGTCTTCTGCATGAAGGGCAAACGGAAGACGGGGATCGGGATCTGAGCGATGGTGTAGCCATCAGGTTTTGCCGTGGCCGCCATCTGGGCGGGTCCGAGCGTGCCGCTGCCGCCCGATTTGTTGTCGATGACGATGGGCTGACCCAGATGCTTGGAGGCGATCTCGGCGATGCCGCGGAACAGCAGATCGGC
>JBKJYG010000344.1:0-7908 GCA_046715905.1 Hyphomicrobiaceae bacterium
TGCTCGCGACGCTGGGCATCGCCTGCTATTTCCTGCTTGTCCAGCACGTCATGAAGGGCCCGATGCTGGCGCAGATCCTAGGCACCTTCGGCTTGGCGCTGTTCCTGCGTTATGCCGCCTTCTGGACCTTCGGGTCTGATTTCCGCACCTTGCCCGATACCATCCTCGGCCCGCCCTTCCTGATCGGCGGATTGCGCATTGATGCACCTCGGCTCCTGTCCGGTGTGATCGCCCTCGTGGTGACGCTGGCGCTGCACCTGATCCTCACGCGCACGTCGCTGGGCAGCAAGATGCTGGCTGTGTCCGAAGATGCCACCGCGGCGCAACTGATGGGCATCCGGCCCGACCGCATGCAGGCCGTCGCCTGGGGGTTGGCGGCGGGCGCAACCGGGATCGCTGGCGCGCTCAACGCCACCTTCTTCTACACCTCGCCCACGGTGGGCGAGACGCTGGCCATCCTAGCCTTCGTCACGGTGGCGCTGGGCGGCTTCGGCAGCGTGCCGGGGGCACTGGTGGCCGGACTTCTGATCGGGCTGGTGGAATCGCTCTCCGCTTACCTGATCGGCCCGGTCTATAAGGATGTGATCGTGTACATCCTGTTCGTGCTCGTGCTTTGGTTCCGGCCGCAGGGCCTAATGGGTAAAGCATGATGCGCCGTCTGCTCTTCATCGCCGGCGTCGTCTTCGCCCTCGCCTATCCCTGGCTAACGGGCGCCTATCCCGTTTATCAGCGCCTCGGCGCGCTCGTTCTGCTTGCCGCCATCGGCGCCTCGGCCTGGAACATCGTGGGCGGCTATGCGGGCCAGGTTTCGGTCGGACACGCCGTGTTCTTTGGCGTCGGCGCCTATGCTTCCGTGCTGGGGTATCATTACCTGGGCCTGCCGCCGCTGGCTGGCATTCCGGTCGGCATGGCCGTCAGCGTGGCGATCGCCGCCATTATCGGCGTGCCGACACTGAAGCTTTCGGGGCACTACTTCAGCATGGCCACGATTGCGGTGGCCGAGCTGGCGCGGGTGCTCACGACCACCAGCGAGTTTCTCGGCGGCGCGCAAGGTCTCACGGGCCCCGCGCTACCCCGCAACGTACTCGACCTCTCGTTCATCTCCGCCATGCCGTACTATTACATCTTCCTCGCCGTTCTGGCGGCCGTGCTGCTCCTGACGTGGTGGATGGAGAACAGCCGCATGGGCTTCTACCTGCACGCCATCAAGGACAGCGAGCGGGCGGCGCGTTCGCTCGGCGTCGCGGCCGGCCGCTATAAGCTCTACGCCTACATGCTGCGCGCGGCGCTGACGGCACTGGCCGGCGGCCTCTACTTCATCATGTTCGGCTTCATCGACCCGGAATCGGGTCTGGGCATCCTGATCTCGGTCAAAATGCTGATCATGGCGGCGCTTGGCGGCGCGGGGCTGCTGTTTGGACCGCTGGTCGGCGCTCTCATCCTGGTGCCGCTCGAGGAGATCTCCAACAGCCTGCTCGGCGGCAAGGGTGCGGGCCTGACCTTCGTCGTCTATGGCGCCATCATCATCATTATTGCCCGTTTCCTGCCGAGTGGCCTGCTGGCGCTGTTCAAGGCCAAGCCCGCGGCCCAGCCGTCGAGCCCGCCCGCTCCCCAGCCCTCGGTTGCTGCCACTGCCACTTCCGCCGCCACTGCCGCGGCCGGAGGCAGCCATGCTGCTTGAGGCGCGCAACATCACCAAGGCGTTCGGCGCCTTCAAGGCAGTCGACGATGCCTCGGTCGCCGTCGACGAGGGCGAGATCCTGGGACTGATCGGCCCCAACGGCGCCGGCAAGTCGACGTTTTTCAACTGCTTGACCGGCGATCTCCTGCCCACCTCGGGCAGCGTCACGTTCGATGGCCAGGATGTCACGGCCTTGCCGCCAGAAGCCCGAGCCGCACTCGGCCTGGCGCGCAGCTTCCAGGTGCCGCTGACGTTCGAATCGATGACCGTCGAGGAGAACATCATGATCGGCGCCTTCCTGCGTCACCGCGGGACGAAGGAGGCCCGCGCCAAGGCGCAGGAGATCATGCACCGGATCGGCCTCGCCGACCTGGCCGACACCCCCGCGCGCAGCCTCGGCACGCCGGGACGCAAACGCCTGGAAATCGGCCGCGCGCTGGCCTCCGAACCCAAGGTGCTGCTGCTCGACGAAGCCATGGCTGGCCTGACCCCCACCGAGGTGCGCCGCGCCATCGACCTCGTCCGCCTCATCCACGGCACGGGCATCACGCTCGTCATCGTCGAGCACATCATGGAGGTCATCGTCTCGCTGGCGACGCGCGTCATCGTCTTCCACCAGGGCAAGGAGATCGCGCGCGGCACGCCCCGCGAGGTCACCAGCAACGATGCCGTCATCGAGGCCTACCTCGGCCGGCGTCACGCCAAGCAGAGCGCGGGAGCTGCGCGATGAGCTCGGCCCCAGCGCCGGCCCGCCCCATGCTGGAGGTGAGGAACCTCGAAGTCCGGTATGGCGATCTGATCGGCGTCGCAGATGTGTCCCTGGAGGTGCCCACGGGCTCGATCGTGGCGTTGTTGGGATCGAATGGCGCGGGCAAGACGACGACCCTCAACGCCATCGCTGGATTGGTGCCGGCGAGCCAGGGCCAGATCGTGTTCGAGGGCGAGGACCTGGCGGGGCAGCCGGCCTATGCCATCGTCCGTCGGGGACTGGCGCTGTCGCCGGAAGGCTGGCGCCTGTTCGTGCAGCAGACCGTCGAGGCCAATCTGCTGCTCGGGGCAACGCCGCTGGCAGATGCCCGCCAGACGCCGCGGTTGTTGGAGCGCGCCTACACCACCTTCCCGCGTTTGGCCGAGCGGCGTCAGCAGCGCGCGGGCACCATGTCGGGCGGGGAGCGGCAGATGCTGGCGGTGGCCCGGGCGCTGATGAGCGAGCCGCGCCTGCTGCTGCTCGATGAGCCAAGCCTCGGGCTGGCCCCGGCCATCGTCGACACCATGTATGAGACCTTCCAGCGTCTCCACCGGGAGGGTTTGACGATCCTGCTGGCCGAGCAATCCGTCGACTTGGCCTTGGAGGTGGCGGACCGCGCCTACGTGTTGCAGGTCGGCCGCAGCGTTCTTTCCGGCAGCGCTCGCGAGCTTGCCGATAACCCGGAAGTCCAGCGCATCTACCTGGGCGTCGGTTGAATTTCCCTACAGCGGTTTGCCCGCCCGCTGAAACGTCCTTACATTAGAGCTGACGGAAACGAGATCTCCGCCAGCATGACCCGGTAGTCAGTAGAATGAGCTTCGACGTCAACCCGACACGCGATCTGATCCGGCTGGTCGTCAATGGCGAGCCGCGCGAGGCCCATGCCCGAAGCCTGCTCGAACTCGTCGATCAACTAGGCTACCGCGGACTGAAGGTCGCGACGGCGTTGAACGGAGATTTCGTCGCTGAGGGCCAGCGCGCGGCGACCCGGCTGCGGGCGGGCGATGCCGTTGAAATCGTGGCTCCGCGGCAAGGCGGATGAGGCTGTTCCCTCGATCATGGTGGTCTCGTTCACAGCGATGCTTTCAGGACCGTTCAGCATGACACTCACGCGCAATGCCCAGACCGGCACGCTGGCAGTTCCCCAACCTCCGCCGCTCACCGTCTACGGGACGCAGGTCGCCTCGCGCCTCCTGCTGGGCACGGCCCAATATCCCTCGCCCCAGGTTCTGACCGACGCCGTGCGCGCTTCGGGGGCCGCCATCGTCACCGTCTCGCTGCGGCGGGAGGCGGCGCGTGACAAGGGCGGGCAGCGGTTCTGGGATCTCATCGCCGGATTGGATGTCAAGGTGCTGCCCAACACGGCTGGATGCCGCACGCCCAAGGAGGCAATCGCCACCGCACGCATGGCGCGCGAATTGTTCGGAACCGACTGGCTCAAGCTCGAGGTTATCGCCAACGACGATACGCTGCAGCCCGATCTCTTCGGCCTTGTCGAAGCGGCGGCCACGCTCGTCAAGGACGGCTTCAAGGTGTTCCCCTACACCACCGAGGATCTGGGGGCGGCGGAGCGGCTGCTGGCGGCAGGCTGCGAGGTGCTGATGCCGTGGGGCGCCCCGATCGGCACCGGACGGGGGCTCGCCAATCCCTATGCGCTGCGCACGATGCGGAACTATTTTCCGGGCGTCCCCCTGGTCGTCGATGCGGGCATCGGCGCTCCCAGCCATGCGGCCGCCGCCATGGAGATGGGCTACGACGCGGTGCTGCTGAACACGGCGGTTGCCAAGGCCGCCGATCCGGTCGCCATGGCACGGGCCTTTGCCGGCGCCGTCGAGGCGGGTCGCCTCGCCTACACCGCCGGACTGATGGAGGCGCGTGACATGGCGCAGCCCTCGACCCCGGTGTCGGGTACCCCGTTCTTTCAGCTCGGCGGGGCATGAGGATCATCGCATGGCCCCGCTGCTCGACCGGTTTTACCCGATCGTTCCCGATCTCGGATGGCTCGAGCGCGTCGTGCCGCTCGGCGTCAAGACCATTCAACTGCGCCTGAAGGACGCAAGTGCAGCCGAGATGCGCCACCAGATCAGATCCGGTCTCCAGATCTGCCGTGAGCATGGCACCACCTTGATCGTCAACGACGATTGGCGGTCCGCAATTGAGGAAGGCGCGGATTTCATCCACCTGGGGCAGGAAGATTTGGCCGATGCCGATCTGCCGGCCATCAAGGCGGCGAGCCTGCGGCTTGGCGTTTCATCGCACAGCCCCGGCGAGCTCGAGATCGCATTGAGCGCTGCGCCCGACTATGTGGCGCTCGGCCCGATTTGGGAGACCAAGCTCAAGGCCATGAAATGGGCGCCCCAGGGGCTCGAGCGCATCGGTCAATGGAAAGCCCGGATCGGCACCCTGCCGCTGTGCGCCATCGGCGGCATCACACCCGAGCGCGCGCCAAGCGTGATTGCGGCTGGCGCCGACAGTGTGGCGGTGATCACCGATTTCTTTACCAGCGCCGATCCCGAAGCGCGCATCCGCGAGTGGGTCGCCTGGTCCCGGCGGTCACTGGCGCCGAGGTCGTCGTAGAGGTTAGGACCGTAACGCTGGGGGCAAGTGTGGCGTACAAGCTCAAACTCGAACAGTCACTCGACAAATCGCTGCACGGCATCACCTCCCGCCAGATCGGCAAGGCGCGCCGCATGCTCGCCACCTCCAAGGACCCCGACAAAGGGGTGCACGAAGCGCGCAAGACGCTGAAGCGCCTCAGAGCGTTGCTGCGGCTGCTGCGGGCCGGACTGTCCCCCGAGACCTACGATCAGACCATGACCGCCCTGCGCGATCTCGGCCGCACGCTGGCCGGCAAACGCGATGCGTATGTTGTGTTGCGCACCATCGACAAGCTCCGCACCGATGCCGATCCAGCGCTTGCCGCCGCACTGGAGAAACTCAAGCGCAAGCTCGACGGTCGGACGGACAAGGGCAAACCGGACGGCCAGGCGGACGATGCCGGCCAACCGCTTGCCGAGCTGCGGGCCGTCGAAGACCGGCTCGAAGCAACGGCGGCCGACGGTGACTGGCTCGATGTGATCGAAGCTGGTCTGATCGATGCCCACCGGAAAGGGCGAGCCGCACTGCGGGCGGCGCAGGAACAGCCCAGTGACGACACCTATCACGAGCTGCGCAAGGCGGTGCAGATCCATTGGCGGCACATGCAGCTTTTGCAACCGGCGTGGCCCGAGCTGCTGGGCTTGCGCGTCCAAACCGCGCGTAAGCTGTCGGGGAGCATTGGCGAGGATCATGATCTTGCCATGCTGGCGCTGGCGGCCCTGAAACCCAAACTCGGTCTCAGCCGCGCCGACGTCCAGCTCATTGTCACCGAGTGCCGCGACGCGCAGGCCAAACTTCGCCACCAATCGACGGTCTCGGCGGCGCGCATGTTTGCACTGAAGCCCCGACGTTTCGCGCGCGAAATCATTGCCTATCTGAGGTTGGCAGATACGCCCGCGAACCAACCTGAGGCCGCCGAGCCTTTTCCGGATCAGCCCGATGGACCCGCTGCGCCCCCCGCGCCTGACGCGTCCTCGCGGCTTCCGCGGGCACCCTCCGCGACCAGACCGATAGCGCGCGCCCAAGCCAATGCGAGGCGCACTGCGAAGCGCTTGCAGCACGAGGGGGCACCGGCTCATTCCGGTGCAGCAGCCTTCACAAAACCACGATCCAAGAAGATCAGAAAGCCGGCCAACCACAACGGACCGGCAGTCAGGGGAGACGGAGGGTGAGGGCATTTATCGTGCAGACCCTGCTCTGCGTCGCATGCGTGGGCACGGCGATCTTGGGCATGTCCGGGTTCGCCGAGCAACCGACGACCGGCTCGACGCTGGTGGTGGATGAGAGCACCCGCGTCGAACGGGCTCGGGAGGCCGTTACGTTGCTGGCCGAGCGGTTCCGCACCGAGATCGCGGCATCGCTGAAGGAATACGGGGTCGCCGGCTCTATCAGCGTGTGTCAGTCGCTTTCGCCCGATCTGGCGACGCAGGCCGCCGACGCGTCGGGCTTCGAGATCACACGCACCTCGCAACGGCTGCGCAATCCGGAAAGCGCGCCCGATGCATGGGAAGCCAAGGTGCTGCAATCGTTTCATATGCGGGTGCTGACCGGCAGCGACGTAAGCAAGCTCGAATATGCCGAGACCGTGGTGTCGCCGGAGGGCGATAAGGTGTTCCGGTACATGAAGGCGATCCCAGTGGCGGAACCGTGCCTGGCCTGCCACGGCGGCGAGCTTCGACCCGACGTCAAAGCCGAGATCGCGCGCGCCTATCCCGAGGACAAGGCGACCGGCTACCGGCTCGGCGACCTGCGCGGTGCCTTCTCGCTGACGCAGATCATCGAGGAGTGACGCTCGGCGCCCAAGGCGCACGCCGGCCTTGCTCGAGGGCATGGGCCAGCAGCAGGGCCCACAGACCGAACGCCGCCATGAACCATACCTGCCACATGCCCCAACTGAAGGCGCCGAGCATCACGGCCGACACGAAGCTTGCGAAGGCAAAGGGCTGCAGATGCGGGGCGAGCCGGGACATGCGCTCGATGATAGCCAGTCCCAGCATCAGGAACAGCACGCTGCCGACGGCGCCCAGCTCATACCAGGTCTGCATGAAGATGTTATGCGAGTGCCGGCCCGTTCGCAGCGGGTAGGAGTGATCGGCGGGCTTGATCGCGGTGGGGGCGGCTTGCTCATCAAGCTCCTTGGTCGATGCTAAGCCGACCCCGAGCCACGGCGCCCGTTGCAGCTCGTGTGCCGTATACGCCCACAGGATGATGCGATTGCGTCCGGTCTCGGGAATCCACTTGGCCTGATGCAAGCCGCCGGAATAGCTGGCGACCGCCATCGGGACGACGAGCAGCACGGCCGCGATCCAACCCGCAACGATCAGCCCGCGCATGATACGGGGAGCGGCCAGCATGCCGGCGAAAGCCGTTCCGGCAAACACCAGTGCCAGCATCGAGGTTTCATGCTGCGAAGCAAATGTGGCAACGCCGGCCACCGACAGAAGCCCAACACCGGCTGGCCGCCAGTGACGCTCCGGCAGGATGTTCCGCAGCATCAAGATCGCCGGCCAGAGCGCCAGGTTCAGCACCGCCAGATTGCGATTGAGAACGTAAGCCCGGATTTCAGTGACCCAACCATCGGCCACGGTCATATGCTTGGCGGCCGGCCGGGCGGCGCTGAACACCGACGACAGCCATCGCAGGATCGGCTGCTGGAACAGCACTTCGATCAGCACGAAGGCCGTACCGATCAGCACGCCCGCCAGCAGGCCTCGGCACAGGCGGTCCAGCGTGCGGTCGTCAAGATCGGGAAGCCTGGTCAGGCTCAACGTGCAGCCAGCAACGATGAGCACATAGACCGCCACCTTGGTGTAAGCTTCGCGGGGATTGACTGCCCAGGCGGCGTTGACGGCGAGATAGCACCCAAACAGCACCAGCGCCC
>JBKJYG010000345.1:0-6322 GCA_046715905.1 Hyphomicrobiaceae bacterium
GGAGGGGTGGGTTCAATCACGCTTACATGAGAGTTAGGATGATCAGACAACTGCGTTTCTCGGCCCGTCACCGCGCGTTCGCCGCCGCCCTGCTGCTCGTCGGCAGCGTTGGCCCGAGTGTGGCTCAGGATTGCGGCCAGGATGGCCGCGGCTTCGAAAGCTGGCTGGCCAATTACAGGCGCACTGCCCCCCAGCAGGGCATCTCGGCGAGGACCATTCAAGCCGCGCTCAGCGACGTTTCGTATGATGCGACGGTCATCAGGCTTGATCGCGGCCAGCGTTCCTTCAAGCTCTCGTTCGACGAGTTTTACGCCAAGCGCGTTTCGGGAGCGATGATCAGCCGTGGCCAGCGTCTCCTGGGCACGCATCAGCAGACCATCTCGCGCATTGAGAGCCGGTATGGTGTTCCGGGATCGGTGCTGATGGCGATCTGGGGCCTGGAAACCAACTTCGGGGGCGATGCGGGGGGCAAGTATTCGATTGTGCGCTCGTTGGCGACCCTGGCCTATGACTGCCGCCGCTCGCCATTTTTCACCAACGAGTTGAACAACGCGCTGCGGATCATCGACCGAGGCGACGTGCCCATCGGGCAGATGCGCGGCGGCTGGGCCGGTGAAATTGGTCCCATGCAGTTCCTGCCATCCTCGTACCTCAAATATGCCGTGGATTTCGACGGCGACGCCCGTCGGGATTTATTCCGCAGCGTTCCCGACATGCTCGCCTCGGCGGCCAACTTCTTCAAAGGTCATGGCTGGCGTGCGGGGGAAGGGTGGACTCCTGGCTCGGCCAACTGGACCGTGTTGCAGCAGTGGAATAAGGCCGAGGTCTATCAACGGACCATCGCCGTGATGGCGACAAAGATCGCCGGCGGGGAAGGCCGCGCCGCTCGCTAGGCGCGGAGCTCGCATGCGAGCCGCGCCAGTGTTGTTGCCGTAGGACTGATAACGCGATCGACGAGAGGGCCGTGTCATGACCGATACCACCATCACCGGGCTGCGCACGACGTTGCTGCGCGTGCCGTGGGCGACCGAGGCGCCAGCCAACGGCATCATGCCGCCTTCCGCGCGCGAGATGCTGGTGCTCGAGGTGCTGACCAAAGGCGGCCTGACGGGCATGGGCTATGTGCAGCCGTTGCGCGGCGGCCTCGAAACGCTGGATGCCTGCATCAAGGAGATGATCGCGCCGATCGTTATCGGGCGCGACGCCACCGAGGTCGAAGGCATCTGGCAGTCGCTCTGGAAAGGCACCTACTGGATGGGGCGCATGGGGGTCGCCGTCTGGTGCCTGTCAGCGGTCGACATCGCGCTTTGGGATATCGTCGGCAAGAAAGCGCAGATGCCTCTGCATCGGCTGTGGGGCAACTCCCGCAAGGAGGTCGAGGCCTATGGGTCCGGCTGCTGGCGCGGGCTCGGCGGCGATGGAATGATCGAGCGCGCCAAGCACTTCACCGGCATGGGCATGACAGCCATCAAGATGCAGGCGGCGCATATCCGGCCCTGGCGAGAGGACGTCAAGAACGTGTTCGCGATGCGCGAGGCGCTGGGCCCCGACATCGAGATCATGATCGACATCAACATGGGCTGGACGGCCGATACAGCGATCCAGGCCGGCCGGCATTTCGATGACGTCGATGTGTATTGGATCGAGGAGCCGGTCGTTTGCGAGGATTACGAGGGCTATAAGCGTGTGGCCCAGCATCTCAAGACGCGCGTCGTCGGCGGCGAGACGCATGTCACGCGATTTGACATGCGGCCGTTTTTCCTGGAACCGACGACGCCCATATTGCAGCCCGACATGGTGCGCGGTGGCTTGACCGAATTGCGCAAGATCGCCGCCGTGGCTGATACGTGGGGTATAACGATTGCGCCTCACCTGTTCCACGAGCTGATGGTGCACGTGCTGTGCTCGATCCCGAACGCCAGCTACGCCGAGTACATGGATTGGAACGATGACTTGTGGGTGACGCCGACTATTCCGGTCAACGGCATGTTGCGCCCGCCGGAGCTGCCGGGACACGGTCTGGCTTTCAAGCCGGATCTGCTGAAAAGCCAGCGCGTCGGAGGCACCGAGACGTCACATCGCGGTTAGGTGCGCGATCAAAGTCCCGAAAGCAATGCCGCGCCGAGGATCGGGCCGGCTTTGCCGCTTTGAATGAAGACCGCGCAGCTCGTCGCCCCAGGTTGAATGACGGCTTCGCGGTCGAGCTCGACGCGAACGGCTGCCCCGCTCCACATGCCAACGGGCGTCAGCTCGCGAACGACGTTGGCGTATCGAAGGGTGCGGCCATGATTTTCGCCGTGACGCACGACAACTTCGGCATGCTTCTGAATGACAGCAAGCCAGATGGTGCTTTCTTTTCCCGCCGCCGCACCGGCCTGTTCTGTAGCGGTGATGACGAGGCGGCCATTTTGCAGCGAGATCGACATCGGCACCCGCGCTCGCGTCAAGCTCGGAGCAGTGGCCTGGATCGCCTGCTCGATGTCTCGAGCGCTGCTGCCGTTCGCGTGCGCCATCCCGTTGACCACGACTTGCGGCGTATAGACTTTGCCGTCGCCGCGATCGCGCGCATAGGCTTTCTGGCGGGCCGTGAATTTGGAGCTGGCCAGAGTATCTTTCCAGCCGAGATAGTCCCAATAGTCCACGGGCATGCTCAGAGCAATGACATCGGGCCGGTCAATGAAGGTATGAAACAGATCGTCGGCCGGCGGACACGATGAGCACCCTTGGCTCGTGAACAACTCCAGAACGCTTCGTGACGTGGAAGGATCATTCGTAGGGATGCCGCTCTGCGCCGCGGCAGGCCCGCCGAAGGTGGCCAGGAGGATGCCGCCGGCGATGAGCCGAAAACGACGCAAGTCCAATAAATTTTTACGGGATCTCATAATTGGATATCCGGCGTTGTTCCAGCATATGTCAGGACATATCGCCCGCCCGGTGCTCACTTGCGAGTCACGAATGAGTGAATCGGCACACGTATTCACCATGAACGCCGGAATGGCAGCCCGTGAGCGAGCCGCCCGGTAGCTGCTCTGAGGTCAGGCCACGGCGGCGAGGTTGCGCAGCACGTACGGCAGAATGCCGCCGTGCCGGTAATAGCTGAGTTCATCCTCGGTATCGACACGGCAGAGCGTCGGCACCTCGCGGACCGAACCGTCCGCCGACGTGATCGACAGCATGATCTGCTGGCGCGGACGCAAGGCGGCCAAATCCGCGATCGAGACCGTCTCGTCACCCTTGAGGCCAAGCGCATCGGCTGACTGGCCGTCCTGGAACACGAGTGGCAGTACCCCCATGCCGACCAGGTTCGACCGATGGATGCGCTCGAACGATTGCGCGATCACGGCGCGAATGCCGAGCAAGAGCGTCCCCTTGGCGGCCCAGTCGCGACTCGAACCCGTGCCGTATTCCTTGCCGGCGAAGACCACCAGTGGAACGCCTTCGGCCTTGTACTGCATGGCTGCATCGTAGATCGGCATCTCGCGGCCGTCTGGATAATGCCGCGCGAGGCCACCCTCCTTGCCGCCCAGCACCAGGTTCTTGATGCGGATATTGGCGAACGTGCCGCGCATCATGACCTGATGGTTGCCGCGGCGGGCGCCGTAGGAATTGAACTCGCTCGGGCGGACCTGGTGCTCAACGAGATAGTTCCCCGCAGGGCCGTCCCGCTTGATCGAACCGGCGGGCGAGATGTGATCGGTGGTTATGGAATCACCGAAGATCCCCAGGATGCGCGCTTTTTCGATATCCTGGACGGGTTCAGGCACCATTTTGATGCCCTCGAAGTAGGGCGGGTTGGCGATGTAGGTCGAGCCCGAATTCCATCCGTAGGTGAAGCTCGCGCGGGCCTTGCCCATCGCCTGCCACTGGGCATCGCCCTTGAACACGTCGCCGTACCGCTCGGCGAAGGTCTCGGGCGTGACGCAAGTGCGAACGAGTTCCGCAATTTCGGCCGATGACGGCCAGATATCGCGAAGGTAGACGTCGTGGCCGTCACTGCCCTTGCCGAGCGGCTCGGTCGTCAGATCGATGTTCATCGAGCCGGCGATGGCATAGGCGACGACAAGCGGCGGCGAGGCCAGGTAATTGGACTTCACCTCGGCATGCACGCGGCCTTCGAAGTTGCGGTTTCCCGATAGCACGGCGGACGCAATCAGGTCGCCGTCACGGATGGCATTGGATACTTCTTCAAGCAGGGGACCGCTGTTGCCGATGCAGACCGTGCAGCCGTAGCCCGTCAGATTGAAGCCAAGCGCATTGAGATCGTCAGTCAAACCCGCTTTGGCGATGTAGTCCGTCACCACCTGCGAGCCGGGCGCCCAGCTTGTCTTGACCCACGGTTCGACCTTCAGCCCGCGCGCGCGGGCATTGCGGGCCACCAGGCCCGCCGCAATCATGACCGAGGGGTTGGATGTGTTGGTGCAGGAGGTGACGGCGGCGATGACGACGTTGCCATGCCCAAGCTCATAGTCGCGACCCTCAACCTTGACCTTGACCTTCTGGCCCAGGCTCGCCCCTTTGACGATTTCGGGTACGGATTTCGCAAATCCGCTTTTGGCGTCCTTGAGCGCCACCCGGTCTTGCGGCCGCTTGGGGCCTGCAATCGATGGTTCGACCGTGGACAGGTCGAGTACCATCACGTCTGTGAACACGGGCTCGCTGCCGGGCTCGCGCCACAGGCCTTGCGCCTTGGCATAGGCTTCCACGAGCGCGACGCGGTCGGGCGTGCGTCCCGTGGCCTTGAGGTATTTCATGGTATCGGCGTCGATCGGAAAGAAACCGCAGGTGGCACCGTATTCGGGAGCCATATTGCCGAGCGTGGCGCGATCCTCGAGCGACAGGTGATCGAGGCCGTCGCCGAAATACTCCACGAACTTCTCGACCACCCCGCGCTTGCGCAGGATCTGCGTGCAGGTGAGCACCAGGTCCGTGGCCGTGAGGCCTTCCTTAAGCTTTTCCTTGAAGCGGAAGCCGATCACCTCGGGAATGACCATGGCGACGGGCTGGCCCAGCATGGCGGCCTCCGCCTCGATGCCACCGACGCCCCAGGCGAGCACAGAAAGCCCGTTGACCATCGTCGTGTGGCTGTCGGTGCCGACACAGGTATCGGGAAACGCCTGTTCAATTGAGCCGTGCTGCTTGCTCCAGACAGTCTGCGACAGGTATTCGAGGTTGACCTGATGGCAAATGCCGGTGCCCGGCGGCACGACGCGGAAGTTGTTGAAGGCGCTACCGCCCCAGCGCAGGAATTCGTAGCGCTCCTTGTTGCGCTCGTATTCGATCTCGACGTTCTTGGAAAAGGCGTCGGCCGTTCCGAAGTAGTCCACCTGCACCGAATGATCGATGACGAGATCGACCGGGACCAGCGGGTTGATCTTTGAGGGATCGCCGCCCATCGCCCGCATCGCATCGCGCATGGCGGCCAGATCGACGACGCAGGGCACGCCGGTGAAATCCTGCAGCAGCACGCGCGCCGGCCGATAGGCGATCTCGTGCTGCGAGGTCCGGTTCTTGAGCCACTCGGCCATGGCCCGGATATCGTCGGCCGTGACGGATTGGCCATCCTCGTGGCGGAGCAGGTTTTCCAGCAGAACTTTCAAGGAGAAAGGCAGCTTGGAGATGCCAGCCAGACCATTTTTTTCCGCCTCGGGCAGCGAGAAATATTCATAGCTCTTGCTCCCAACCTTCAACATTTTCCGGCTTTTGAAGCTGTCGAGCGAACTGGTCATGAGGCTCATGGCGGATCGTTCTCCGTGGCATAGGTCCCGAAGTCTGCCCAACCGGCGCGACATGATCGAAAGCCGAGCCGGCACCTTTGACGGCGCGGCGGCGGCATCTCGCGCGGCGCTGGAAGAGGTGAGGTAAGGTGCCTTATAAAGCGCGACCCCCGGGTCGGCTAGTGGCCCGGCCTACGAAGTTGCACACTTCCTTTTGACAACGTGCCCGGCTTGCGGGTTCGAGCACCACCACAAGGCGCCCGCATGCAACTCTTCTCCGACGGCCTGGTGGTGGAGCGGGGAGGCGAAACGGTGATCGACGGGCTCACGTTCGCGGTCGATCGGGGCGAGGGCCTGATGGTGACAGGCCCCAACGGAGCCGGCAAAACCACGCTTTTGCGGGCCTTGGCCGGCCTCTTGCCGCTTGCATCGGGACATATCGGCCTCCGGTGGCCGAGCGGCGCTCCCATTTCAAATGACGGCCGCATTGGTGAGAATTGCCATTTCATCGGCATCCAAGACGCCCTGAAGCCGTCGTTGACGATGGCTGAGAACCTGGAATTTTGGGGCAATTACCTCGGAAGCACGCCTTCGCGGTTGGAAGCGGC
>JBKJYG010000346.1:0-2790 GCA_046715905.1 Hyphomicrobiaceae bacterium
CGTAATCCGCTATGCAGCGTTGTCTGGTGGGCTGGGAGATGTTTATAAGAGAGAGCGGGGGAGCTTGGGGGAGAGTCTGCGTGGCCAGGACGTGCTCGACCTCGGAGGTGCCGATGCCGTGCGCCAGCGCCCCGAAGGCGCCGTGGGTGGAGGTGTGGCTGTCGCCGCACACGATCGTCGTGCCCGGGAGCGTGAAGCCTTGCTCGGGCCCGATCACATGCACGATGCCCTGGCGGCGATCGAGTTCGTCGAAGTACTCGATGCCGAACTCCTTGACGTTCTTCGCCAGCGTCTCGACCTGAATCCGGGCCTCGTCTTCCTTGATGCCATGACGCCGGTCAGACGTCGGGATGTTGTGGTCCACCACGGCCAATGTCTTCTCGGGGGCGCGCACCGGGCGGCCCGCCAAACGAAGGCCCTCGAACGCCTGCGGTGACGTCACCTCGTGCACGAGATGCCGATCGACATAAAGCACGCACGTGCCGTCCGGCTGCCGATCGACCACGTGGTCCTCGAAGATTTTGTCATAGAGGGTCGTCGGGGCGGGGGAGGGGGCGGCGGCCATCGGTATCTCCTGCAACTGCGTAGTGGTGATACCGCGCTGCCGGGCGCTCTGCAATCTCGTCCAAATGAAAAAGCCGGGCTGCGGAATTCCGCGCCCGGCTGAGGTCGTGACCCACGCGTCATCGCGCGAGCTGAAGGCGTCAAAGGGAGGGTCTGCCTTCATCAGCTGTCCGTCACAGCTTTCATTGAGAGACCACGATCCCCGGTCGACAACAATGTCCGTGAACGCATATTTGACATGCACAGGGTGCATGACGGATGCTTGAGTTTCGCTCTGTTGCTGACCGCCACACGAGGAAGGCGATGGCTCAATACTTCCATTGCCGCGCTTTGACGACCATAAAATCGCGAAACACCTGCACCCGCTTCGACGATCTCAATTCTTCGGGATAAACGAAGTAAACGGGTAGTTTCGGCAGCGCTAGATCCGGCAGCACGGGAACCAGGTCTTTCTCCTCTTCCGTCAGGTAGTCGGGGATCAATCCGATCCCGACGCCGGCGCGAACGGCGAACTTCAAGGCCAGGATGGTGTTTGCCCGAAAGGCCGGCAAGCGCGGCGCGCTGCCATCGCGCCCTGCCGTCTCGAGCGCGTTGATGGCCGCCAGGTGCGGTGGTGGATTGCCGCTGAACGACACGAGGCGGTGCCGGTCGAGATCGGCAACGCCTTGGGGCGTGCCGTATTTGCGAATGTACTGCGCCGAGGCAAAGGCGTGCACTTGCATCGAAAACAGCGGCCGGCGGATGAGGTCGCTCTGCGAGGGCTCGCGCGCCCAAATCGCCACGTCCGCCATCCGCATCGACAGGTCCACCGGCTCGTCATTGAGAATGAGCTCGATCCGAATGTCGGGATAAAGTTCGAGAAATTCGCGAATGCGTTGCGTCACCCAGACCGAGCCAAGACTGACGGTGGCGGTAATCCGGAGCTCGCCCGCAGGCTTGGTCGTCGAATCCGCGAGCAGGGCCTCGGTGGTGTGCAACCGATTCACAACGTCGTTGGCGGTGCGAAACAGCAACTCGCCCTGCTCGGTCAGGACGAGACCGCGCGCATGGCGATGAAACAAGGAAATGCCCAGTGTTTTCTCGAGCGAGGACACCTGCCGGCTGACGGCGGACTGGCTCATCCGCAGCCCTTCGCCGGCGTGCGTAAAGCTGCCGGCTTCCGCGGCAGCGTGGAAAATCCTGAGCTTGTCCCAGTCCATCCGATCCCGGCTATTCCGCCGCTTGCGCCGTCGCGGCAAGCCCGGCAAGATATTTTTCGGCTTCGAGAGCGGCCATGCACCCTGTTCCAGCCGCGGTGACGGCTTGGCGGAAGATGTCGTCCTTGACGTCGCCGGCTGCAAAAACGCCGGCCACGGATGTCACCGTCGAGTCGGGACGCGTGACGATATAGCCGGACGGCTTCATGTCGAGTTGTCCCTTGAACAGCTCCGTCGCCGGCGCGTGTCCAATGGCCACGAAGACGCCGTCCATCGGACGCTCGGTGACCTCGTCGGTCTTGACGTTGCGCAAGCGGACGCCGGTCACGGTCTTCGGATCGTCGGTGCCGACCACCTCATCCAGCGTCGTATGCCAGATGACCTCGATCTTGGGGTTCTTGAACAAGCGTTCCTGCATGATCTTCTCAGCCCGGAAGCTGTCCCGCCGGTGCACAACGGTGACCTTGCGGGCAAAGTTGGTGAGGAAAAGCGATTCCTCCACCGCGCTGTTGCCCCCACCGACGACGAGCACGTCGCGGCCCTTGTAGAAAAAGCCGTCACAGGTGGCGCAGGCCGAGACGCCGAACCCCTTGAACGCCTCTTCGGAGGGCAGTCCCAGCCAGCGGGCCTGGGCCCCGGTGCAGATGATCAGCGCGTCGCAGGTGTAAGCGTCGCCTGAGTCGCACTCGAGCCGGAACGGCCGTCGCTGCAGATCGACCTTGGTGACGTGGTCCATCACGATTGTGGTTCCGACGTGCTCGGCCTGGGCTTTCATCTCCTCCATCAGCCATGGCCCCTGGATGACCTTGGCGAAGCCGGGGTAGTTCTCGACATCGGTCGTAATGGTGAGCTGGCCGCCTGGTTGAATGCCCTGCAGCATCAGCGGCTTGAGCATGGCACGAGCGCCATAGATGGCGGCCGTGTAGCCAGCCGGACCTGATCCGAGGACAAGCACGTGGGCGTGTGTTGGCATCGTCATGAGGTCCCCGAGCTGCCTAAGCTATGCGTGCACTGCATATGGGGGTTTTTC
>JBKJYG010000347.1:0-3228 GCA_046715905.1 Hyphomicrobiaceae bacterium
GCACCGGCCAGCGTGCACCCCTGGACGCTCTGGATGACACGGATCAGTTCGCGCCCCATGCGCCCGGCCGCTCCCATCACCGCGAGTTTCATGTCGGACATCGGCATCCTCCTTGTGAGCTCATAGGGTATATCAACCGATGGCGCGGCTTTGAAGCGCTGACGTTCGGGTGGTGCCTCAGATGCTTCGGCCGGGCGGCCCGTTTGCCTTGACCTCGGCCCGCCGGATGGCCGCGCTTATCATGGCCCGCGCCTCGTCCGCGTCGCCCCAGCGCTGCACCTTGACCCACTTGCCGGGCTCCAGATCCTTGTAGTGTTCGAAGAAGTGCTGGATCTGGTTCAAGGTAATGTCCGGCAGGTCCGTATGATTAAGGACGCGCTCATAACGGCGCGTGATCTTGGACGAGGGAACCGCGATCACCTTCTCATCGCCGCCCGCATCATCCTCCATGAGCAGCACGCCGACCGGCCGGCAGTTCATGACCGCACCCGGCGCAATCGCCCGTGTATTGCACACCAGGATATCAATCGGATCGCCGTCGGCGGACAACGTATGGGGGACGAAGCCGTAATTCCCGGGATAGCGCATGGGAGTATAGAGAAATCGATCGACGAACAGCGTCCCCGACGCTTTATCGAGCTCGTATTTGATGGGCTCGCCGCCGACGGGCACCTCGATGACGACGTTGATGTCCTGTGGCGGGTTGTTGCCGATCGGGATGGCATCAAGGCGCATTACGGCTCTCCTTCTGGATGATGGCCAGGTGTGTGAACGTCCGCGGCGACTGGATGTTCGCCACAATCACATGACCAATCGTCAGGCGGGATGTTAATTTTGACCGGCGGGAGTGTGCAAGACCGGCAGATGAGGGTCGATCGGGATGAGGCGCAAGGCCAGGGGATTACGCTTCCAACCGGCAGGGCAACGCCCGCGGGGTGGGACCGCACGTGCGGGACGCCTCCTGGTCACGGGGCTAGCTGTTTGCTGATTGCCGCAGGTGACGTGCGTTGGACCGGTGCACGCCTTTCCACTGAAAAGCGTCTACACGACCCTCGATCTCGCAAACTGCCAGAAGGTCAAGATCGCATCCGCCGGTTCGGCTTGGGTGTGCCGGGGTCTCGAAGGCTATCCGGTTTATCTGGCTGAGAGCGAGCTTCACGTGTTTGTCAGCTTCGGCGGCAAGGCTGCAACGACGCGCGCGGCAACCCAGACGCTCAAGCCGTCCAACTCGGTCTTCCTCGATGGGTCGACACGCACCACGATCGAGTGGCGTTTCGTGCGGCGTGACGGGCGGGTTGTCCCGTTTGCGACGATCGTGCGCTACGTCACGTCGAACGACGCCGTCAAAGGACAGATCCTGGTGGTCAGCCGGGTCACGCCGCGGGAGGTCTGCCACCTGGCCTACGTCGACGCATTGGCCAACGACGATGCCATCCAACTGGCGCGAAAGGCGGCCGATGAGAGCGCGCGTTCGTGGAAGTGCGACCGGGATCCAATCGTGATCGGCAAGGTTGGCCGCAGTCCCCTGTGAGGGCAGTGCGCGCAACGGCGGTGCAAGGTCCTGACGATCATTGCGCACGCCTGATGGCAAGTTGAAAGACGCGCCACGACCGCGGACGTGTGCGTCAGGACCAGGAATAGCCGGTCTTCTCCAGCTTGACGCCGCCGATTTTATCAATCGTCTTGGCGAACGGGCGTCCACCGCGGCGACGGTAAAAATCGCCGGCCCCCTCGTTGTCGGAAAGCGCCCAGATCACCAGCCCGTTCAAGCGCCGCTCGTCGAGCGCGTGGCGCGCGCCTTCGAAAAGATGTTCGCCGAAGCCAAGGCCCTGATGCGTGGGTGCGACATAAATTTCGTAGATCTCGCCTTGATGGCGGCCTCTGCCGCGGGCCCGGCCGTAGGTCGCATAGCCAGCAATTTTGCCGACGACCTCGAGGACCAGCAACCCATCGGCACCGCGCGCCGCATTGCGCCACCAATCCTTGTCGCGGCGCCGGATCATACTCTCCAGATGCAGGTGCGGAATGATGCCGCGATACGCAAGCTCCCATGACTGGCGGAACAGCTCGGCAAGGGAGGCCGCATCCCGCTGGGTACCTTTGCGAACCCGAATTTCCGTACGAGATTGCAACATGCGAGCACTATAGCGCGGCGCTGGGTCGCGCGGAAGCATTACGTGGCATGTGAGTCTGCAACGCGTCCCGCCATCCTCGCGGCAACGCGGCTCAGTTCTTATCGTCGGGCAGCACGGGAATGGGGAACACCTCGATGCCGTCTTCGTGTAAGGCCCTCACGTCCTCGGGACTTGCCTCGCCATGCACACCGCGCGCCGGCGTCTCCTCGTTGTGAATGCGCCGCGCCTCCTCGGCAAAACGGGGTCCGACGTAGTCCGATTGGGCGAGCACCTTGTCCCGAAGCTTCTTCATTTCGCGCAGGAGAACCCGGCTGGCCACAGTGCTCAGCATCGGCTCGCCCGGCGCTTCGGGCACCGGCGTCTCGCGCGAGGGCGCATCCACCGGCGGTGCAGGCGTTTTCGCTTTTTTGCGGCTGGTCACGACGTTGGGAGCCATCAAGGCCTTGCTGACCTTGGTCGAACCGCACACAGGACAGCTGATCAGTCCGGTCTTGGCTTGCTTGTCGAAAGCCTCGCCGCGCGCGAACCAGCCCTCGAAGCCGTGTCCCTTGGAGCATTGAATGGCAAAGCGGATCATGGCTCAGGCTCCGGCTCGATGCTGGGTCACGGGTGTTTCCTTGCAGCTGCCGGCGGCGGCTCGAGATCAACATCCGCAATACACACTCACATCGAACCTCATTAAAATGGTTTAATCGGGAGAGGAGAATGGCGGTGGCGCCGCATTTAAGGCAGCAACACTAATCAACGGCCGCCAGCAGCGGATCAAGCTTGGCCGCGTCGTCGAGCGCGTAGAGGTCGTCGCACCCGCCGATGTGACGGTCTCCGATCCAGATCTGGGGAACCGTTGTCTGCCCGCCAGCTTTGACGCGCATAGCCTCCCGCAGGTCGCCACGCCCGTCGACGCTGATTTCCTCGAAGGCAACCTGCTTCGTGTCGAGCAGCCGCTTGGCCATCGTGCAATAGGGGCAGTAGGCGGTGGTATAGATCTTAACCTTGGCCATCAACAGGGGGCTCCTCGCGGGCAGGACCGCACCCTTCATGTAAGGCTTCAGCTTGGCGAAGCAAAGGCCCGTGGGGAACCTTCGTGATGCGG
>JBKJYG010000348.1:0-8977 GCA_046715905.1 Hyphomicrobiaceae bacterium
TCGCGTTCCAGTTCGCGTCCCTCGGCGCCTGCTTCGCGAAACCCCGCCGTTAGGATGATCGCGAAAGGAATGTGAGCTTGCCCACACTCGCGCACGGCGGTGGCAACACTCGATGCAGGCACCGCGATGAGAGCCAGGTCGACCGGCGTTTCAATCGCTGCGATCGAGGCGTGGCACGGTCGTCCGTGCAGCTCCCGGTACTTCGGGTTGACGAGATGCACATCACCCGGGAAGCCGGCGTCGACAAGTGCCTGAATGGGCTGGCCGCTGATGCGCGTGAGGTCAGCCGACGCACCCACGACAACGATCGCTCTGGGACTGAAAAGCCGTTCGAAAGACATAAAACTCGCTCTAAACGGGATGGACTTGGACCAGATGCCGGTGAGAAATGCTTGCAAGCGTCAGGCGGATCGCAGCGCTCCTTCGGGAGCTGACAGAGGCAAGCCCAGCATGACGCGCCGCTTCAGCCACGGCGAGGGCCGGTAGCGGGGTTCCTGGTAGAACGCGTGCAGGCGTTCCAGGATGAACAGCACTCGCTTGCCTCCGATTTGGTCGCCCCACTCGATCGGTCCGAAAGGATAGCCGAGGCCGAGCTTAGCGCCCTTGTCGATGTCGTCAGGTACGCCGACGCCGCGCTGCGCGATGTTGCATCCGACGTTGATCAGAGCGGCCACCGCGCGCTGTGCGACAAACCCGGGGCTGTCGTTGATGACGATCACGGGCTGGCCATCGGCCGCCATGAGGGCGTGCGCCCTGTCACGATACTTCCGATCCGTCGCTGGCGAGACCATGACCGTGCGCGGGCCTTTGAGGCCGAACAGCACGTCGACGGCGACGGCGCGCGCGGCGTCATATTTGAGCTCCGCCACGGCTGTCGTCAAGTCATAGCCGATCGGGGTGAGCACGATGAGCGCGGTCTCACTCGGCTGAGCCCCGGTTTCGATCTCGACGCCCGTGCTTTTCAGGTAATCGAGGAAGGGCGCCTGCAGCTCGGCGTTGTGGTCGCTGGGGCGCACCCACACCGAGCCGGCACCCACCGACGGCACGGGCCGGACCGGCGGTTCGACCTTCCGGCCGTCACTGTAACTGTACCAGCCCTGCCCCGTTTTCTGGCCATAAAGGCCGCCGGCCGCGCGCAGGGCCGTCAATGGCGACGGCGTATATTGCGGCTCGTGATAGAACTGTTCGTACATCGACTCCATGGCCGCCGAGCCGACGTCGATCCCGACCAGGTCGGCCAGCGTGAACGGCCCCATGCGAAACCCAGGTGCGCCCGTCATAATGCGATCGATTTCGTCGAATGTCGCAATGTTTTCGACCAGGATGCGCTGGCACTCCGGTCCCATGCCGCGACCAATGTGATTGACGAGAAAACCTGGACTGTCAATGCATAGCACCGGCTCCCGCGTCATGCGGCGGCCGATCGCCATCAGGGCGTCGGTGACCCATTTCTCAGTCTTCAAACCGGGAATCACTTCGACAAGCCGCATCAAGGGCACGGGATTGAAGAAATGCATGCCGGCGCACCGTGCGGGATGCTTGGTGCGTGCGGCTATCGCGGTGACCGGCAGCGATGACGTGTTGGATGCCAGTATTGTCGTTGGCGGCGTGATGGCGTCGAGCTTCTCGAAGATGTCTTGCTTGATATCGAGGCGCTCGAAGATCGCTTCGATGACGACGTCAGCCTTCGCAATCTCGGCGAGGCTTGCGGCGACAGTGATGCGCTCCGCAGCCGCTTTGGCTTCCTCGGCCGGGATCTGGCCCTTGTCGGCCTGACGGTCCAGCATGCGGCCGATGAAATCCTTGGCGGCCTGCGCCGCGCCTGGCTTCTCGTCAAAGGCGATGACCTGCATGCCGCCAGCCGCCGAAACCTGCGCGATGCCCCGGCCCATCGTACCCATGCCGATCACCGCCACAACGAGGTCCGCCTTCATCGTATCCAATGTCATTCAGCGCTCCTGAGGCCGCTGCCCGGCCCTTCGTTGACCGGCAAGGTACGGCGTGCAATCGTCCGCCGCAACAACGGAGCTGATCGGAACGACATGAGCAAACCGCAGGTGCAGCCCGCAAACGAAGCCTCAAGCCTCACGGTCGAGGACGCAATCCGAGGCCGTCAATCGATCCGTGCCTTCGACCGGCGGGCGGTCCCTCGCGACCTCATTCAGCGCGTCCTCGAAACCGCCAATCGCGCTCCATCCGGTTCCAACATTCAGCCATGGCATGCCTGGATTGTGGACGGGGCGGCGCGCAAGGGGCTGTGTGACGCAATACTCCGGCAGTTCGATACAACGGGTGAGGGGAAACGCGAATACAACTACTACCCCGTCAACTGGCGCGAGCCCTATCTTGCCCGCCGCCGAGCTTGCGGCTGGGGCCTTTACTCGACGCTCGGCATCAAACGCGAGGACAAGGCGAAGATGCACGCGCAGCGACGCCAGAACTTCGAATTCTTCGGCGCGCCGGTCGGCATCGTGGTCTCGATCGACCGCGACATGGAACTCGGTTCGTGGCTCGACACGGGCATGTTCATCCAATCGGTGATGATTGCCGCCCGCCAGTTCGGTCTCGAGACGTGCCCGCAAGCCGCATTCGCCAGCTATCACGAGATCATCCGTCGCCGGCTTGCCATACCGGCCGACCAGATCATCATCTGCGGCATGGCAATGGGTTACCCGGAAGCGGACGCCAAAGTGAACAGCTTCCGCACCGAACGCGAGCCGTTTGAAACCTACGCGACGTTTGTCGATACGCGGGCCGACTGACATCGGGCACCGGCGAAGCCACACAGTGAAGCTCGACCACTCATGGGAGCGAGACTGTGAAGCCTGGTGAAATCAAGGCGGCGTGGCAGCCCACGCGTCGGCGCGATACGATCGGGATTACCAGCGCTTTGCGGCCCAAGATGCTCGCGCCTACGCGCTTTCGGTGCAAAGTTTCGCCAACGCCGACGTGTCAGCCGACTTGGCCCGCGTTGCCTGTCCGACGCTGGTCGTGGCCGGGCGCCACGATCTGCTGCTGCCGCCCGAGCAGGCAATGGCGGTTCATAACGGTATCGCCGGATCTCGGCTTGAGATCATCGAGGAGGGCGCGCACTTCCTGCCTTACCAATGCCCCGAGATGTTCGCCGCACTCGTGCTTGAATTCTTGCGGCCGCTCGGTGTCTGAAATTGGAGGATCAAGCCGCCTGCTGCGCAACGGTCGGGGCATCGCCCATGAGCGTCGTTCGCCGCACGTCGCGCGGTTCATCGTGCGGGAATGGCCGCGCGCGGTGCATCGTCTGCCGATTGTCCCACATGACGAGATCGCCGACGCGCCACTGATGTGCGTAGACGAACTCGCGTTGCGTGGCGGCTTCCGTCAGGTCCATCAGGAAGGCCTTGGCCTCAGGCTCAGGCCAGCCAATGATCGTGCCCGCGTGCGATGCCAGATAGAGCGACTTGCGTCCGGTACTGGGATGCGTGCGCACCAGCGTCTGCCGCACCGGCCGGAAGCGCTCGCGTTCCTCGGGTGTAAAGTCGGTAAAGCCGAGCTTGGCCCGGGAGTACATCTGTGAATGCTCGCAAACGAGGTTCTCGACCAGGTCCTTCGTCTCTTGATCCAGGCTATCGTAGGTGGCCCGCATGTCAGCAAATTCCGTGTTGCCGCCTTTCGAGGGAACGGATCGGGCATGCAGCAGCGAGTACTTGGCCGGGATCACCTTGAAGGAGCTATCCGAGTGCCACAGCCTATTGCCGATCGCAAACAAACGGCGGCGGTCGTCGCGCGCGAAGGGCTTGTTGTCCCGATCAAGGTTCGAAACGTCCGCGAAGGTCGTCGGCAAGCGATGGTCCTCGGGTGCTCGAAGACTGGTGCCGATGGCCTGTTCCAACGGACCAAGGCTTTGCGTGAAGGCAAGCTGCTGCTCATCGGTGAAGTTCTGATCGTGGAACACCAGCACGCCGTAACGATCCATACCGGCGTGGATCGCGGCAATGTCCTCGGAGGCAAGCGGCTTGGTGAGATCGAGACCGGCGGCTTCGCCGGCAAAGCAC
Organism: Hyphomicrobiaceae bacterium; assembly: GCA_046715905.1. GTDB lineage: Bacteria > Pseudomonadota > Alphaproteobacteria > Rhizobiales > Hyphomicrobiaceae. The sequence continues at coordinate 4,032 of JBKJYG010000348.1, forward strand.
GGACCGACCTGGCGAATGGAAAGGGGCATGGCGGGCTTGCTCCAATGGGCTTATGCCAACAATCGTAAGAGAGGAGCCGTCAAGTGTCACCGTCAAACGTGTGTGGAGCGGTGGCGAGCACCTCACTTTTGCCGGCCTGGCTCGCTTGAGCGGCTTGGCTTTTTTGCGAGACCAGCACCCAGTCACCGCAGTAAGGTCGCGATATTGCTCGTGCTCTCAGCATTTGAACACGGGCCGATCGAGGGCACACTCGAACGCACATAAATCGAGCGGGGAGGACACATGGCGATTTTGACGGGTCAATCGGCCCGACGCGGGAACGCGCGAGATATCGCCGCGGGATTGCTTCTGTTGGTCATCGCGGCGGGCAGCTATGCGGGAGCGCTCGACCTATCGTTTCGGGACGGCGTGAGCGTCGGACCCGGGCTGATGCCCAAGGGTGTGGCGCTGCTCATCGCGGCCTTTGGGGTGCTGATCCTTGTCACCGGCTTGCTGGCGCCGGGGGCAGCCCTCGAGCGGTGGTCGATCCGAGGCCCGCTGTTCGTGCTGGGCGCGGTGGTGGTTTTTGCGGCGACCGTCCGCACGTTCGGCTTGGCATTCGCTGGACCGCTGGCCGTGATAATTTCCGCGCTTGGCGACGAGGAGTCAAAAATCCTCGAGGTTCTCGTCTTCGCGCTGGTCATGTCCGCTTTGTGCATCGGCCTGTTCAAGTACGCGCTGCGCTTGCCGATCCCGCTTGCCCCCCTTCTGCTCGGCTACTGAGGGGCATGCATGTTCGAGCTGTTCGACAATATCGCGTTGGGGTTGAGCGTTGCCGCGAGCTTGAAGAACCTGAGCCTGTGCTTCCTTGGCTGTGTCATCGGGACGCTTATCGGCGTTCTCCCAGGGGTCGGGCCGGTCGCTACCATCTCCATGCTGCTGCCGCTCACATTCGGCATTGAACCGATCGGCGCGCTGATCATGCTCGCCGGGATTTATTACGGCGCCCAGTATGGCGGCTCGACGACGGCCATTCTGGTCAATATCCCGGGCGAGGCGACGGCTGTCGTCACCACGCTCGATGGCCATCAGATGGCCCGTCAGGGCCGCGCGGGTATCGCGCTCGGCATCGCGGCCATTGGCTCCTTCATGGCCGGGTGCTTTGCGACTCTGGTCATCGCGGCGCTGGCCGTGCCGCTGACGAAGTTCGCGCTCCTGTTTCGGCCGGCCGATTACTTTGCGCTGATGGTGCTGGGCCTGATGCTGGCCGTGGTGCTGGCGCGTGGATCGCTGCCCAAGGCTATCGCCATGATCCTGGTCGGGGTGCTGTTGTCGACCATAGGGCGCGATCTCGTCACGGGTGAGGATCGTCTGACCTTCGGCTGGACGGAGATTGATGATGGCATCGACTTTGCCGTCATCGCCATGGGCGTCTTCGGCTTTGCGGAGATCCTGCGCAATCTCGAAATGACCGAGACGCGCGAGGTGGTGCACCAGAAGATCGGCCGCTTGCTGCCCAACTGGGCGGACTTCAAGCAATCGGCGATGCCCATCGTGCGCGGCACGGGCATCGGCGCTTTCCTCGGGCTGCTGCCCGGCAACGGCGCAGTGCTTGGACCATTTGCATCCTACTCCATCGAAAAGAAGATCGCTAAAGATCCCTCTCGCTTCGGCAAGGGAGCCATCGAGGGCGTGGCCGGGCCAGAGGCCGCCAACAATGCGGGAGCGCAAACGGCCTTCATTCCACTCCTCACGCTCGGCATTCCGCCGAATGCCGTCATGGCACTCATGGTTGGGGCGATGACGATCCATAATCTCGCACCGGGGCCTGAAATCATTGCCAAGCAGCCGATACTGTTTTGGGGCATGATCGCCTCGATGTGGATCGGCAACCTCATGCTGCTTGTGATCAACCTGCCGATGATCGGCCTCTGGGTACGCTTGCTGAAGGTGCCCTACCGCCTTCTCTTCCCAGCCATCGTGCTGTTCTGCTGCATCGGCATTTACTCGGTAAACAACAATCCCGTCGACGTCTATCTGACGGCTGCGTTCGGGTTCATAGGTTATGTATTGATTAAGCTGGATTTCGAGCCGGCGCCGTTGCTGCTGGGCTTCGTGCTCGGCCGATTGCTGGAGGAAAAGCTCCGGCAAGCGCTAGCCATTTCACAGGGCAGCGCCTGGACGTTCGTCGAGCACAGAATGGCCTTAGGGATGCTGGTACTGACCGCAATCATCATCATCGTTGCGGTCCTCCCAACCATGCGTCGAGGTCGCGATACGGTATTCGTGGAATGACGGCACTGGAATGAGCTTAGGTCCCACATAACAGGAGTATCGAAGCATGCACTTTAATGTCGCCACACGGCTCAAGTGCACGCGCCGTTCGCTTGCGCTCTTCGTTGCCCTCCTTGCGCCGGGCCTGAATGTCAGCGGAGCCTGCGCCCAGAATTATCCGGAGCGCCCGATAACGCTGATCGTTCCCTTCGCTGCCGGCGGCGCCTCGGACGTGTCGTCGCGCATCATCGGCGAGACGATGTCGAAGCACCTCGGTCAGAATATAATTGTCGAGAACGTTGCCGGTGCGGGCGGCAGCACGGGCTCGCTGCGCGGTAAGAACGCTAAACCGGATGGCTACACGATCGGCTTTGGCCACATGGGCACGCATGCAGCGGCCGTCTCGACCACGACCAAGCTGCCGTATGATCCGCGCATCGATTTCGACTATCTCGGCATCCACCTGGTGACGCCGCACATCATGCTGGTGCGCAAGGACCTGCCAACCAACACGCTGCAGGAGTTCATCGCTTACGGCAAGGATAAGGGAAAAGGCCTCAAGATGGCCCATAACGGGCTGGGCTCCCTCTCGCACCTGACCTGCCTCGTGTTTTTCCAGCTTATCAATGTCGAGCCGACCTACGTTGTGTACAGGGGCTACGGCCAGACCATCAACGATGTCATGTCAGGCGCGGTCGATGGGACATGCGAGCTCATTGCCTCGGGCGCTGGCCACGTCAAAGGCGATGCGGTGCGCGGCTTCGGTGTCGCCGCCGACGCACGCTCGTCCGTGCTGCCAAACGTGCCGACGGCGGCCGAAGGCGGTTTGCCCGCCTTTAAAATCGAGAGCTGGCTTGGCCTTTACGCTCCCAAGGGGCTGCCGCCGGCGATTCTCGCCAAGCTGCGCGACGCGTTGGCAAAATCCTTGGAAGATCCGGCAATCGAGAAACGTTTCCTCGAACTTGGCGGAAGTGTGCCCAAGGCCGCCGACCGGGGCGGCGACCGCATGCTCGAGATCATCAAGGCTGACGTCACGAGGTGGGCCGAGGTGGTGAAGAAGGCGGGCGGCGTCGAGGAAAAGCAGTAAGCTGATGAGCCTGGTAAGGGTAGGGGGATGCAGCGCCCCCTTCCGTGATCTGTGCCGGCGCTACTGCATGATGGTCGTGCGCCAGTGCACGCGGCGCTCGTCGGCCGGGTTGCCGCCGGCCGCGGAGTGCACCGTGCAGCGGTTATCCCAAATCACAATGTCGCCCGCGCGCCATTTGTGCCGGTACTCGGCGTTGGGCTGTAGCATGTACCAGTAAAGCTCGGCCAGCAGGCGATCGCCCTCCGGCTCTGGCATCCCGGCGACCCGGACGATGTGGTACGGATTGATATAGAGCGACTTGCGCCCGGTCTCGGGATGCACGCGCACCATGTCGTGCACGGCGAGCGGCCGCTTCTGGTCCTCGGGATCGAGCAGCTCGATGCCGGTTCGCGCGCGGCCGCCATATCCGAACTCCACCTTCAACGGTTCGATCTGCTGCTTCAGCCGCTCGGGCAGCGCGTCATAGGCCGCATGCATGCTGGCGAAGAGCGTATCGCCGCCGTAGCTGGGGATCTCCAAAGCATAGAGCTGCGTCGCCTTGCAAATCTCTGTGTCCCAGGGCGAGTCCGTATGCCAGCCCTGGCCGCGTCCGAGGATCAATTTGTCAGAACTTGCGTCCGTGTTCGTCGTCACGCCCATGAGCGTGATTTCCGGAAACTCGGAATCGCGGGTTCGGCGCACGCGATGTGGCTTCAAGGGACCGAACCGCTGGCTATAGGCGACATACTGGGCTTTGTTGAGCGGTTGCCCGCGAACGATCAGGACATGCCGATCCAGCCAAGTGTCGTAGAGTTTCGTCCATTCCCCATCGGTCAATGACCTCACATCCACGTCGGTGACGATGGCGCCGATCCGAGGCGCGGCAGGCTCGATCTGCATTGGACGCGTCCCATGCCATGAGTACGTTGGCGATTGTTTCTGAGTTGCATCAAGTATGAGCGCTCGTTGCACTGTCAGCAACACGGACGATGACGGATCTGAGCCGCATTGGCGAAAGGGGGCGTCGACCGGATGGATCTTCTTTCCCGGAGCCATCAAGTTGTGCAACATTGAGGCTATCGAACGGCACATCGGAATTGCCGCCACAAGAATGCCGGCGTCTCGAACGCCCAAGCAACGCTTGCGACCGGCCGATACGGGAGAGACGCCATGGCCCAAGCACCGGCAGCCGCGATCGCCCGCGATATCAAGACACGCGTGTTGTATGACAGGCTCGAAGATCGCATTCTCGCCCGGGATCAGGTCGGTGCGAGCGAAGCCTACTACGGGCTCGTCAAGGCTGGTCGGCCCCTGCCCGAGATCGTCAACGAGGGCGTGCGCATCCATGCGCCGCTGACCCACGTCCCCTATCACGAGCGCATCGACCAAGGCTTCGTCAACTTCGTCAACAACGACCATTGCCTGCTCAGCGCGCGGGCCACCATGCATCTTGCCCGCGTGCTACCGAAGAGCCTTGCCGGCCTGCCGATGGCGCAGACGATCTGGTACATTCCGACCGGTCTCGACATCTGGAACCAGAAGATCAACTAGGCGCCGGGCCACTACGCCCGTAGCGGCAAGCCGATCGATGGCGCGCCGGTCAAGCCCTTGGTGCACTGGCCCGATC
>JBKJYG010000349.1:0-5311 GCA_046715905.1 Hyphomicrobiaceae bacterium
GAGCATCGTCGAATTGAGGCGTAATGCGGCAGTTTATACGACCAGTGCTCAAAGCCTTGTTTTATCTGCCTTAAATATCCCGGCTCGGAGCACTCGACCGGCGCTTTTTTTGTCCATTTCGGATGCGGTCGTGGTATGTTGCACAGCAACTCCAAACAGCTCCAGGAAGTCATCGAATGAGCGGCGAACCCGCACCAGCACTCGTTGTCGCCGATGACTACGGCGAGGACTCGATTCGCATGCTGAAAGGCCTTGACGCGGTACGTAAGCGGCCTGGCATGTATATCGGCGATACGGATGACGGGTCCGGCCTCCACCACATGGTGTACGAGGTGGTCGACAACGCCATTGACGAGATTTTGGCCGGCTACGCCACGGAATGCCTGGTCACGCTGAATGCCGACGCCTCGGTCACGGTGTGGGATAACGGTCGCGGCATTCCGACCGGCATCAAGCGGGACGACGATCAAGACCCGCAGCGTTCGGCCACCGAGATCGTCTTTACCGAATTGCACGCGGGCGGCAAATTCGACCAGAACTCCTACAAGGTTTCAGGCGGCTTGCACGGCGTTGGTGTTTCGGTGGTCAACGCTCTCTCCACTTGGCTCAAGGCCCGCATCTGGCGTGACGGGCGCGAGCACTACGTCGAATTCCGCGACGGCAATACGGTGGCGCCGCTGAGGGTGATAGGCGAAGCGAACGGGCGACGCGGCACCGAAGTATCGTTCCTGCCCAGTCCCAATACCTTCACCATGACCGATTTCGACCACGGCACGCTCGAGCACCGGTTGCGAGAATTGGCGTTTCTCAATTCAGGTGCCCGCATCGTTCTGGAAGACGCCCGGCACGCCGATGTGAAGCGCGAGGAGCTGCATTACGTTGGCGGCGTCTCGGAATTCGTCCGCTATCTGGACCGCTCCAGAACAGGCCTCCTGCCCGAGCCCATTGTGGTCAGCGGCGCCAAAGACGGCATTACGATCGAACTCGGATTGTGGTGGAACGACAGTTACCATGAGCACGTGATCTGCTTTACGAACAACATACCGCAGCGGGATGGCGGCACGCATTTGGCTGGATTCCGCGGGGCGCTGACGCGGGTCATCAACAAATATGCGGGCGAGAGCGGCATCGCCAAGAAGGAGAAGGTCGATCTCAGCGGCGATGACAGCCGCGAGGGTTTGACCTGCGTGCTTTCGGTCAAGGTTCCCGACCCTAAATTCTCGAGCCAAACGAAAGACAAGCTCGTCTCGTCGGAAGTGAAGCCCGTGGTCGAGAGTATCGTTGGTGAGCACCTGTCGGCCTGGTTCGAGGAGCATCCGAAGGAAGCCAAGACGATCCTGACCAAGATCGTGGAGGCAGCCCTGGCGCGGGAAGCCGCCCGCAAGGCCCGCGAGTTGACGCGCCGCAAGGGCGCTCTGGATGGTCTGCGTCTGCCCGGCGGATTGGCCGAATGCCAGGATCGCGATCCCGTCAACACGGAGCTGTTCATCGTCGAGGGTGATTCGGCCGGCGGCTCGGCCAAGCAGGGCCGCAAACGCGAGTTTCAGGCCGTGTTGCCCATTCGCGGCAAGATCCTCAACGTCGAGCGCGCGCGCATGGACCGGATGCTGGCATCCGAACAGGTCACCAACATCATCGGCGCGCTGGGCACCGGCATCGGGCGGGCCGAGGACGGCACGGGATTCAATCTCGCCAAATTGCGCTACCACAAGATCATCATCATGACCGACGCCGACGTCGACGGCGCGCATATCCGCACTTTATTGCTGACGTTCTTCTACCGGCAGATGCCCGAGCTCGTCGAGAAAGGCCACGTCTATATCGCTCAGCCCCCCCTCTACAAGGTCGCCAAGGGCAAGAGCGAGACCTACCTGAAGGATCAGCGCGCGCTGGAGGACTACCTGATCGATTCGGGCCTCGAGGGCGCTGTGCTGACCTTGGGGTCCGGCGAGACGCGCACGGCACAGGATTTGCGGGACGTGGTGGAGCAGGCTCGATCCATTCACAAGCTGATCGAAGAGCTGCATTCGCGTTATGGGCGGGCCGTGGTTGAACAGGCCGCCATCGGCGGTGCTTTCGCGCCGCAACTGCTGCTGTCCGCCGAGGCCGCCAATGGCGTCGCCGAAGCCGTCTCACGTCAGCTCGATGCGATCTCGGAGGAGACCGAGCGCGGATGGTCGGGCCGCTTCGGAAACGATGGCTATACCTTCAAGCGTGAGGTCAGGGGCGTGACCGAGGTGCAAATCCTCGATCGGCAGCTCCTTGGCTCGCTGGAGGCTAGGCGACTCAACGAGCGGCACGCCTATCTGGGCGGGGTTTACGGAGCGCCGGCCTTGCTCAAGCGCAAGGAAGGCTCGTTGATGATTTCCGGCCCGCGCTCGCTGCTCGAGGCGATGTTCGAGATCGGCCGCAAAGGACTGGGACTGCAGCGCTACAAGGGTCTTGGCGAGATGAACCCCGAGCAGCTCTGGGAAACGACACTCGACCGGGAGGCCAGGACATTGTTGCAGGTCAAGGTCGGGGACCTGAACGAGGCGGACGAGATCTTTTCCAAACTGATGGGCGATGTGGTCGAGCCACGACGCGAGTTCATCCAGGCCAACGCCTTGAGCGTGTCAAACCTCGACGTTTAAGGCGTGCGTGCTCGAGGTTTATGCGGACCATGACGTTTTGGCCCGCACAGGTCGCAAGACGGGGGTGCGCAACGAACTGAGCTCAGACGGCGTGAGCGCACCACGGACCGCAAGACGCACGGTCCCTCAGCGATTGGTAAGCTTCAGCTCGATCCGGCGGTTGCGGCGCAGCGTCTCCTCCGTGCTGCCGTCTTCCAGCGGCGCAAACTCGCCGTATCCCGCAGCCACCAGCCGCTTGGGCGAGACACCGCGACTGATCAGATATTTGACCACCGACAAGGCACGCGAATTGGACAGCTCCCAATTCGACGGAAACTCCCGGCTGGCGATCGGGCGAACGTCGGTATGCCCGTCAACCTGCAGCGCCCAATCGATCTCGGGCGGAATTTGCCGCTCCAACTCGACGATGGCGGCCGCAAGCGCGTCGATGGCGGCCAGACCTTCCGCCGTCATGAGAGCCTGCCCTGAGGGGAACAAGACCTCCGACTGGAACACGAAGCGGTCACCGACGACGCGGATATCGCGACGATCCTTTAGAAGCGCCCGCAGCCGCCCAAAGAAGTCCGAGCGATAACGTTGCAGCTCCTGCACCTGCCGGGCGAGCACGACATTGAGCCTGGCGCCAAGATCCGAGATGCGGGCCTGACTGTCCTTGTCCTTGGCTTCGGCGGATTGCAGCGCCTCGTTCAAAGCCGCGAGCTGCCGTCGCAGGGCCAAGAGCTGCTGGTTGATGAGGTCAACCTTGGCCAGCGCATCCTTCGAGATCGCTTTCTCTTCGGCAAGGTCCTTGGACAGCCCGGCGATCCGCGATCCAGCTTCGCTGGCCTTGGCATCGCCGAGCCCCGCGATACCAGAGACCCGCGCATTCTCGCTGCGCAGCGCGGCGACGGTGGCGAGCACGGAAGATAGTTCATCTTCCAGGTCCTTGCCCTTGCCCTTCTCCAGCGACAGAAGGCTCGTCAGCTCGGACATCTGCCGCGTCAGCCGCCGCAGCGCGCTATCCTTGCCTGACGATTCCTGGCTGACGAAGAACTGCGACAGCATGAAAATCGACAGCAGAAAGGTGACGGTCAGCAGCAATGTCGACAGCACGTCGACATAACCGGGCCAGAACTCACCGTAGTCGGCCGAGCGCCGTGCTCCGCGTCCGCGTGCCATCGATCAACCTCCCCGTCGGGACATGCTTTGTGCAAGATCTTTCAAAAGGCCGGTCACCTCTGTCTGACGGACCGCCTGCTCGTCGACCCAGGCACGAACGACCTTCTGCTCAGCACGCATCTGGCGCACCAGCTTGTCGACACCTTGGGCCAACTCCGTGATCGCGGGGTCGGGAGCGGCGGGCGGGCCGGTCGGCACCCCTCCGGCGGCCTGCATCCGATCGGTCAGGTCGGTCAACGCACGCTGCATGTCATACATGGCCACGGCAAGCTGGCGGCTGGCCTGGTCCGCGGCGCCGCCTGCTCCCGCCGGCGTCAGCTCGGTGATCCCCGAAAGCCATTCCTCCAGCTCATTGTAGAAGCGGTTGTGCGCATGGCCTGCTTGCAGATCGAGAAATCCCAGGATCAGCGAGCCGGCCAATCCCAGCAGAGACGCCGAGAACGCCGTGCCCATGCCGCGCAACGGCGCTGCAAGACCGTTTTTCAGCTCCTCGAACATCAGAACGCTGTCGGATTGCTTGGAATCCAGCGAGTTGATGACCCGGCCCACGGACTGAATGGTATCCAGCAAGCCCCAGAAAGTGCCAAGCAGCCCCAGAAACACGAGCAGCCCGACGAGGTAGCGTCCGGTATCGCGGACCTCATCGAGGCGGCCTCCAATCGAGTCCATGATCGATCGCATCGATGTGGTCGAAAGCGAAAGTTGGCCGGTGCGATCGCGCAACATGGTTGCCATGGGCGCCAGCAGCACCGGTCGATGCCCGATCGCCAGCCCCGGGTCAGCGATACGGAAGGCATTCACCCAGCGGATCTCGGGGTAGAGGCGGATGACCTGGGCGAAAGCGCGCAGGATGCCGATGGTCAGCACCCCGATGATGAGGCTGTTCAGGAGCGGATTATTCCAGAAGGCCGTAGCGAGTTGCTGGAAGATGATGGCAATGAGAAACCCGACCAGCGCCAGGAACACCAGCATCCCCCGCAGGAAGGGTCCTGGCCGGTTGAGGGTACGATGCAGCGGCCGTGCACTTGCGTCGAGGGATCGCACTTTGGCCATGCATCTGCTCCGCCTGAGTGGCTTTGTGATGGGGCCCACTCGCCCATGACTTGAACCAAAAGCGTCCCACATCGGCCCGCAAACGGTGGCCGAGTTGTGGTCAAGGCGCGTTGTCCCCCAGCGCCGCAAGCTTGCCAGTGTGTCGCGGGAGGCGCCGCGGGTCAACGTAGGTCAGGCCCCGGAAGACCCGGTCCACGTCTGTTCTGAGCCCTGCATAAGCTATGCCATTTTCGACTCCCGTCAGCGTATCATAGCCAACGTTTGTCGATGAATAGCGCCGTTGCCGGCCACAATCGTCCCTGCCTGGAACATGTCCGAGCCTCCGTCGGCGTCGCTCACCACGCCGCCCGCCTCCCGCACCATCAGCAGCCCCGCCGCAATGTCCCAGGGCTTGATGCCCCGCTCCCAAAAGGCATCGTACCGGCCTGAAGCGCCCCACGCCAGATCGAGGGCGGCCGCCCCACTGC
>JBKJYG010000350.1:0-2901 GCA_046715905.1 Hyphomicrobiaceae bacterium
ATCGAATCGACACCGACGCTGGTAGCTCGACGTCGCTGATTGGGCAGTTCGGGGTTGGTTTCTACTCCGCCTTCATGGTCGCCGACCGCATCGAGGTGTTGAGCCGCAAGGCCGGCGAGGAGACAACCTGGATCTGGTTTTCGGACGGCATGAGAGGGTTCGAGATCAGGCGAGCCGAACCGGATCGAACCCTCCCGAGTCTTCGCGGCACGTCCGTCATTTTGACGCTCAATGCCGAATCGCAATCCTTCCTCGAAGCGGGCGAGATCGAGCGCATCGTCCACACCTACTCCGATCACATTCTGTTTCCCGTCGAACTGGTCGAGAAGGATAAAGAGGCGCGTCAGATCAATTCGGCCAGCGCGCTCTGGCAGCGCTCAAGATCCGAAGTGAAACCGGAGGAGTACAAGGAGGTCTACAACAGCGTTGCCGGCCAGTACGACGAGCCCTCGGTGACGTTGCATTATAAAGCCGAGGGCCGGCAATCCTACGCGGTGCTGCTGTTTGTGCCGTCCGTGCGCCCCTTCGACTTGTTCGATGCCGAGCGTCGCGGGCGGGTGAAATTATACGTGCGCCGCGTGTTCATCACCGACAAGGCCGAGCTGCTGCCGAGCTACCTGCGCTTCGTGCGCGGCGTGGTTGATAGCGAGGATGTGCCGCTCAACATCTCGCGTGAGATGCTGCAGAACAACCCGCAGGTGGCGCAAATCCGGAAAGCCGTCACCGGCCGGTTGTTGGGTGAACTGGAGCAGCTTGCCTCGAAAGAGGGCGATCGCTACGAGAAAATCTGGGACGCCTTCGGCGCGGTGCTGAAGGAGGGCCTTTACGAGGACTTCGAGCGGCGCGACGCCCTGCTGAAGCTGGCGCGCTTCCGGTCGACCGCGGGCAGCGGCTGGCGCAGCCTCGAGCAGTACGTGACGGATATGCGCCCCGGCCAGAAGGAAATTTTCTATCTGGCCGGAGACCATTTGGAGCGCTTGAAGGCCAGCCCTCAGCTCGAGGCGGCCAAGGCCAGGGGGATCGAGGTGCTGCTGCTGGCCGACACGGTCGACAGCTTCTGGACGACAATGCCGCCGAAGTACGACGGCAAGTCGCTTCGATCGCTCTCGCAAGGCGAGGTGGATCTGTCTGCGATCGAGAAGACGATCGATACGCCGCCGCCCGAGGCCGAGACCGACATCGGACCGTTGCTTGCTGCATTGAAAACCGCGCTCGGGCCGGCGGTGAGCGATGTCCGGGTGTCGACCCGGCTGGTTGCCTCGGCCGCCTGTCTCGTGGCCCCCGGAGCGGGTCCCGATCTTGCCCTCGATCGGTTGCTGCAACGGCGCAACGAGGGGGCTGGCGTGCGGCCGGTGCTTGAACTCAATCCGACGCACGCGATTGTGAAAGCGGCGGCCAGAGCGGCAGGTGCAGGCGGCCGGCAGGCTGACGTTGAGGACTTGGGTCAACTCCTGTTCGAGCAGGCGCGCATTCTCGACGGCGAGTTGCCGTCAGACCCCGCTCAATTCGCCGAGCGGCTCAATCGCCTCATCATCAGGGGGCTCGACACCGCGCCTAAGCCGGCGTGAAAGCGCGGGGCTGAAGCCTCAGCCGTCCCAGCCTTCGACGACGATGACATCGCCGTGACTGGCCTTGTTGCGAACGACCTCTGCGGCGTGATACTCGGCGCTTTCGTAGCAGGCCAATGCCTGTTCGTAACTCTCGAACTCAATGACCACATGACGGGCGCGCGCCGTGCCGCTCATCACGGCCGTCTTGCCGCCGCGCACCAGGAACTGCGCTCCGAATTTTGCAAACGCGATGCCATTGAGCGCGACATACTGCTTGTAAAGCTCAGGATCCGTCACATCGACGTGCGCGATCCAATATCCTTTTGCCATGTCGAAGACCTCCGCTCGGGCGAGGTTCAGGTGCCCTCGACGATCACCATATCGAGAAATCCGGCTTTGTCGCGCAGCTTCCGGGCAGCGGCGTACTCGGGCGAGTGGGCATAGGCGCGGGCCTGCTCGAACGTCTCGAACTCGAGCACGATGTTGCGCGCCCGGCCCTCGCCTTCGACTACCTCCGTGCGGCCGCCGCGCACCAGCGGTTTGGCACCATGCGTCTTCTGCGCCTGCGTCGCGGCCGCAGCATACAGCGCCCACGCCGCCGGATCAGTGACGACCGCGCGTGCGATGAGATAGCCTTTAGGCATGCTGGCCTCCTGACTTGATATTCTCCAAGACCGCGCGAGCGGCTGCAGCGGGATCGGACGCCTCGGTGATGGGACGGCCGACCACGAGGTGGGTGGCGCCGGCGCGAATGGCAGCGGACGGCGTCATGACCCGCACCTGATCACGTGTTGCATCTGTGGCGAGCCGGATGCCGGGGGTGACAATGAGGAAATCCGCGCCCACGGCCTGTCGGATGCGCGTTGCTTCCTGTGCCGATGCAATGACGCCGTTGAAACCCGCCTCTCTTGCCATGAGAGCGCGCTGCACCGCGAGATCGGCAGGACTGAGCGTAATGCCTTGTTGCTGGAGATCGGCTTGATCGAGACTTGTGAGAACCGTCACGGCCAATAAGGACAGAGCGCTGGATCCGCGCCCCCGCACGGCCGCATCCAGCGTCTTGGCATCGGTCCCATGCACGGTGAGGTAGTCGACCCCCAAGGCAGCGATGCTCTGCGCAGCTTTCTCGACGGTGTTGGGGATGTCGAGCAGCTTGATGTCGAGGAAAACGGTCTTGCCGGAGGCTTTGAGCTCCTCGGCAAATGCCACTCCGCTGCCAAACAGCAATTCCAGGCCGATCTTGTAGGATGTTGCGTTGTCGCCGATGCGACCGACGAGCGTTCGCGCAGCCCCGATGCTGGACACGTCGAGGGCGACGAACACCAACTCGCGCAGATCGGCTGGTAGTTGG
>JBKJYG010000351.1:0-4276 GCA_046715905.1 Hyphomicrobiaceae bacterium
ATCGTGAACAGCCACAACGTCCCGCGCCCGGCCACCGCATCAGGCTCCGCGGGCGGGTCGGCTGTGACCGCACCGGCCGGCGAAGAGAGGGCCGTCGGGTCGCTATAGTCCTGCATTGACCGGTATCCTTAACGCGTCAAGCACCTGCTGCGCAGCCCGCCGATGCCGAATGGTAAGCCACAACGCGCGAGCGGGGAGAGGAGGCCTGGGCAATTCGCGCTATAAGGTTACCGTCTCGCCGATCTTGGGCACGCGAACATCGTGGCCTTGCATCTGGGCAACGAATTTGGAGGCGTCTGGATCCAGCATTCCCGGGAAAGTCCCGTAATGCGCGGGCAAAATCGTCTTGAAGGAGAAGAATTTCTTGCACGCGAAGGCGGCGGCCTTGGCCCCCATCGTGAAGCGATCCCCGATCGGCACGATGCCAATGTCGGGCTTGTGGAACTCGGCGATCAGCTCCATGCCGGCGAACATATCCGTGTCGCCCATGAGGTAGAGCGTGCGGCCCTTCCTGGTGTGGATGACGATGCCGTTGGGATTGCCGAGGTAGACCCCGTTCGACGAGGAGGAATGCAGAGCGTTGACCAAGGTCAGCTCGAAGTCGGCGTCGGCCACGGTGCCGCCCGTGTTCATCGGCTGCAGCTTTTCCGCACCCATGGTCTTGATGTGAAAAGCCAGCTCATAGTTGGCAAACAACGGCACGTTCCGCGCCTTACAGATTTCGCCGGCGTCGCCGATGTGATCGTCGTGGCCGTGCGTCACAGCCACATGGGTGACGCCCTCGATGGCGTCCTCGAATTTTACTCCCGAAGCGCCGAACGTGGGGCTATCCTTGAGAAACGGATCAATCAGGATGGTGCTCTCGCCGGTCTCGACGCGAAAACAGGAGTGTCCGAACCAGGTGATTTTCATAGCGTGCTCTCCGGCGCTCGTCAGTGTTGGATTTTGTGCCCCGCCGCGAGTATAAGGCGATCATGCAGCATGACAAATCGCAATCCGGAGAGAGGCCTGCACCGGAGAACGTTTCGCTCGTTCGCGCGACACCGGTCCGCGCCATCCCGATCGAGGACTTCGCCCCAGCGCTGAAGCCCGGCGCTCGCCTGATCGGGATCGATGTCGGCACAAAGACCTTGGGCCTCGCCCTCTCCGACGTCGGGCGAATGATCGCCTCGGGCCTGGAAACGATCCGGCGGACTAAGTTTACAACGGATGCGCGGCATCTGCTGGATCTGGCGGCGCGGCATGGCGTCGGCGGATTTGTGATCGGGCTGCCTTTGAACATGGACGGCAGCGAAGGTCCGCGAGCTCAGGGAACGCGAGCTTTTCAACGCAATCTAGCGCAGCTTTCACCCCTGCCGATGCTGCTCTGGGACGAGCGCCTGACCACGGCTGCCGCCGAACGGACGCTGATTGCGGGCGACGTGTCGCGCCGCCGCCGCGCCCAGGTGATCGACAAGATGGCCGCCACCTTGATCCTGCAGTCGGCCCTTGACCGGCTGCGGCTGCGACCGGCGGTGCCGCCCGACCCGCTCTGATCCGATCTCAGGAGCCACCATGCCGCCTGCCGCGCCGCCGGTGAGATCCGCTACGGCGCAAGGTCTGAGTGCCGTCCTGAGCTGGTCGTCACTGGCGACCTTGACGGCGGCGGCGGGCCTCGTGCCGCCCTTCCAGCTCTCGGCCATGGCGTTCTCGATTGCGACCGTGGTCGGCCTCGCGTGGGGCCGGGTTCACGCAACGCCGCTGGCTCAACTGGCCCTGGTCCCGTGGGGCGCGTGGGCGCTCGGCATCTATGGCTTGCTGGGATTTCACGTCTGCTACTTCCTGGCCCTTCGGCATGCGCCGGCGCTGGAAGCCAGCCTCGTGGTCTATCTCTGGCCCTTGCTGATCGTGATCTTCTCGGGCCTGCTGCCGGCCAGCGAGGCTCGCGGCCGTTTCGGAGGCCGGCCTGTGCTCGGCGCGATACTGGGGTTTGGCGGTTCGGCGCTGATCCTGGCCGGCGGCGATGGCGCCCCCGGCGGAACGGCCTCGTGGCTGGGATTTGCCCTGGCGGCCGCGGCCGCGGTCATCTGGGCCAGCTATTAGGTGGCCTCGCGGCTCTTCGCGCACGTGCCGACCTCAGCCCTCACCGTGAGTTGTGCGGTGACCGGAGTGGGCTCGCTGGCTTTGCACCTGGCGTTGGAGGAGACGGTCTGGCCGCCGACACGCGCGGCCTGGATGGCCGTCGTGGGGTTGGGTCTTGGACCTGTCGGCTTGGCGTTCTACCTGTGGGACGAGGGCATGAAGCGCGGCGACCTGCGACTGCTGGGGGTCGCGTCCTACGCCACGCCGCTGCTCTCGACGGTGCTGCTCACGAGCCTCGGTTGGGGGAATGGCTCGCGCACACTGTGGCTTGCCGCAATCCTCATCACCGCCGGCGCAGCCCTTGCGGCCTCAGCCCCAACGCGTGCCGAGGCGCCGCCATCGACTCCGGACCCCAATCGCCTGACGTGAGCCGGTCTCGCTGGAGACACGGCGTCAGCTTCGCAAGCGCGTGCGCACGATGCGGGGGAACTCGTCCTCCGTGAGATCGGCCGTCGCCGCCATTTGGGCCTGCAGCGCTTCAGGCGCTGTTTGGCCGCGATAGGAAGCGTGGCCGCGACCCTCGACTTGCGGCTCCGTGTCCCATCGCGGATGCGGCTCGGCGGCGCGATGCGGGGCATGCGCACTGGGCTGCTGCCCCGACATCCCTGCGAGCCCCGTCGCCTGCTGCGCGAGCGGCTGGTAGGCGGGGGGCTGGTACGCGGTCGGTTGATAGTCCGACAGCGGCAGCGGGGAGGCCAGCGCAGTCTCGCTTGCGGGCTGGCGAAAGAGCTGTCCCGATGCCAGCGGAGCCGCCGTAGCGACAGGGCCGTTGCCGGCAAACCAGGCCTCGACCAGATCGAGCTCGTCGGCCGAGAGGCTGAGGCCTTGCCCCCGACAGCGAGCCACCACAAAGTTTCGGAACCGGCCCGCAAACAGGTTGGCCGACGCTCCCTGTTCGAACCAAGGATCCGCCTCGCTCACCACCTCCAGCACGAAGCGAACATCATCGCGCCGAATATCGACGCCATGCGCCTGCGACCGCTGAGCGATGTTGTCGATGGTCTGTGCGCCGAGCAGGCCCTTCTCGTTGATTTCGGCCGCCATGGTTTCAAACAGCAAGCGATATTCGGGCGCGGCCAGAGGCGGAGCCTGGCAGGCCTCGTGGATGCGGGCGATCGAGTGCTGCATGGCCGTGAGCTGATCGGAGCGGCTGTGCGGAGGAACTGACTGGGGAGCCGCCGGTGCTGCCGTGCGGGCCGGCGCCGGGTCTGGCATACGCCGCTGCGGCGGCGCATAAGGTTCTCGGTTATCGGCGACATTGGCGGCTGATTTCGCGACAGCATGGGCCTGGACCGGATCGAAGTGGCCCTGGCGTGCCGCTCCGGCGGACACGGCCGGTGCGGCCGGAGCCGGTTGCGGGCGCTGCAGGGCGGCCGGACTGGCCGGTGCTGTGGGAGGCGGCCTGGACACAAACGCGCGTTGTCCGACGGGGGCCTGCGCGGTGGCCGCGGGAGAGGACGGCGGCAACAAACGCTCGGGTCGGGTCTCTGCCGCCCCGGAGGGTGCTGGCTGGGACGCCGGCCGGGACTGAGCCACCGCCGCCGGCTGGCGCTGAACGTGAGCAGCCGGCACCGCCTCCTCAGCCAGAAGCCGCCTTTGATCGAACACCACGTAGGGCGGCTCGCCCGAGACCTTGAGTTCTTCGGGCAGTCCCTGCGTGAGAAGCTCACGGAAGTTGCCCGATCCACCCCATCCCGTGCCGATGGTCTTGTCGTGCCCGATGACGCGCACCGCCCGATCTGCCAGCACCTCCAGCGGTACCGGCGCGCCGGCCTGGCGCACCGTGTTCGCCACATCGTCCAGGATCTCGCGACGCGCGATTCCAATGCTGGGCTCGGCTGCCGCGTGCGGCACCGCCCCCTGCCCTTGCAGCAGCAGCGCGATAAGGTCCGACTCGCGCACCTCCCCATCGCTGATCGCCGTGTAAGGCGCGGCGGTATAGTCGTTGGCAAAAATCACGGTGCGGCGGGCATGAGCCCGCAGCCGATGCAGGACAGGGGTGAAGTCCGCATCGCCCGACAGAATGACGAATTCGTCGAAGTAGGTGCTGTGTGTAAGGTAGTCCCGAATATCCATGACCATGCGGATATCGGACGAGTTCTTCAACTGCGCGGTGAGCGGCGGGCAGTCCACTATCTCATACCCGGCCCGCAGG
>JBKJYG010000352.1:0-2897 GCA_046715905.1 Hyphomicrobiaceae bacterium
ACATGCTGCGGTTCGACGGCTTCTGCGTACCGGCGCCGCGCCTGGGTCAGGGGCTGCCGGCTGAGCCAACGCTCGACTTTTCCATCCGGCCGCAGAGCTTGAAACTCTCCCGTACCGCGCCAGTGCCGGGAAATCTCATCGCCGTGCGCGGCACGGTAGTGCAACGGACCTTCCTCGGCGAGCACTGGGATTATACTTTCGCGCCGGCCGGCTCGGCAACGCCCCTGAAGATCTCCGCGGCTCCGTCCGACGTTTTTGAAATTAACGAGGCCGCGACGATGACCGTCGATCCAGGTCTCTTGGTCGCAATCGAATAGAATTTGAAGGAGGGCACATGGACTTCGGCACCCCAAAGATGATCGCGCGCAAGGAGAGCGGCATTGGCTGGATGATTTTCAACCAACCCGAGAAGCGCAATGCCGTGTCCTACGACATGTGGATCGCGATCCCCAAGATCATCGCGGATTTCGAGGCCGACCCGGAGGTGCGGGTCATCATTCTGGCGGGCGCTGGCGACAAGGCGTTTGTATCGGGCGCCGACATCTCCGAATTCGAAGAGAAGCGCGGCAGCGCCGACGCGGTGAAGATTTATAACGCGGCCGGCGATACGGCGTCCGCCACCATCGCGGCGGCGACCAAACCTGTCATCGCCATGATCCGCGGCGTCTGCGTCGGCGGCGGCGTGGCGATCGCGCTCACCGCCGACATTCGCATCTGCGGCGAGGATTCGATTTTTTCCGTACCGGCAGCCAAGCTTGGCCTGGGCTACCGGTACTCCGGGCTGAAGAAGCTCGTCGATGTGGTCGGGCCGTCGTTTGCCAAGGAGATTTTTTTCACGGCGCGGCGGTTCTCGTCCGAGGAAGCGCGTTCGATGGGGCTCGTCAACCGCGTCGTTCCCGCGGCCGAACTCGAGGCTTACGTGCGCGAGTACGCCCGCAGCATTGTCGAGAACGCGCCGCTGACCATCAAGACCGCCAAGATGGCGGCCAATGCCGCCGCGACCGACGAGAGCCGGCGGGACCTCAACGCCATCGACGAGATGGTGGCAACGTGCTTTGCCAGTGAAGACTACATCGAAGGGCGCCGCGCCTTCATGGAGAAACGCAAGCCCGCCTTCAAGGGGCGGTGACGAGGCGGCCGGGTCCCGCGGTGTTCAGGCCCGCGCCGGCTATCGGCGGGCGGCCATCAGCCGTTGCAGAAAGCCGCGGACGGCGGCCTGGTCGATCCACCGCAGCACGGCAACGATATCGTTCTCGGGGTCCACCCAGATGATGTTGTTGCCAGCACCCAGCGCCATGACAGCCGTTTCCGGCGTTCCCGGATGCTGCGCTGCGCCGCGGTTGAGCCACCACAGCAGACCGTAGGCCCCATTGGTCGGCGAGGGCCTGAGCATCTCGCGCACCCAACGCTCGGGCAGGATCTGCCGGTCGCCCCAGCGGCCGCCGCGCGCCACGAGCAGCCCGGCACGAGCATGGTCGCGGGCGCTGATGAACATGCCGCCACCCCAGTGCGCGCCGCCCGATACCGACTGCACGCGGCGTCCCTCGATCGGAGGTGTCGTAGCCGTGCCACTCCCAGTCGGACGAGGCACCGATCGGATCCATCACGCGTTCGCGCAGGACCTCGGGCAAGGCTCGGCCAAAACGGCGCATCAGGCCGTAGGCCAGCAGATTGACGCGCACATCGTTGTATTCGTAGTGCGTGCCGGGCGTTTGAAGCGGCCTGGGCTCACCCTTGCGGCTATTATCGGCATCGACGCCGATCTGCCGATAATGATCGACCTGATCCGACTTGCCCCACAGCTCGCCCTGCCACTCGCTCGACTGCTGCAGCAGATGCCGCCACGTGATCTGCGCGTTGTGCGCACTCTCGAACCACGGTCCATCGATCGTCGTCCCCACGCGCTGATCGATGTCGGCGATCAAGCCGTCGGCGACGGCTAGTCCCGCGAGCAGCGAGAGATAGCTCTTGGTGACGCTGAACGTCATATCGGTGCGAGACGTGTCGCCCCACTCGGCGGCTATAAGCCCTCCTTTGAGCACCAGGCCCGCCGGTCCGCCGCGCGGCTTCACGGGGCCGCTGACGGCACTCCAAGGGCCGGTTTCGTTCCACTCGACGATGCCGACATAGCGCCCGTCCGGATAATAGAAATCGCGCGGCCATGGGCTTTCCGAGGCGATGGCGAAGTCAGCCGCCTGTTTGAGGCGGGCCGCGTCGAAACCGGCATCGGCGGGAGCAATCGTCGTCCAGCTCGCGCCATCGGCTGCCGGAATGAAAGTCTGCAATGCATCCATGGCCTCGTTACCTCGCTAGCTCGGCTTGTTCACTGCACTTGGCGACCCTTGATTTCGCGGAGCTGGCCTCCGGCCTCGGCGACCTCCTGCAGCAGCGCCGACGGCGTCCATCGTCGGCCATAGCGCTGATGCCAGGCGGCCACCTGATTATAGACCTCGCGCGCGCCGATCTGATCGGCCCAGTACATCAGGCCGCCCCGATAGCGCGGGAAGCCGAAACCATGCAACCACATCACGTCAATATCGCTGGCCCGGAGCGCTTTGCCTTCCTCCAGGATCTTGCAGGCCTCGTTGACCGAGGAGAACAGCAGCCGTCGCAGCACTTCGTCATCAGTGAAGGAGCGCTGCTCGAAGCCCTGCTCCCGGGCCACATCCTTGATGATCTGATGCACGGCTGCATCCACGTGCGGCGTGCGATCGCCGGGCGCGTAGCGATACCAGCCAGCCCCCGTCTTCTGGCCGAGACGGCCGAGCTCACAGAGACGGTCCGTGATGGGCAGGCCCTTGTAATCGGGATCGGCAGCCGCCCGGCGTTTGCGTGTCTGATAGCTGACATCGAGGCCGGACATGTCGTTGACAGCGAACGGCCCGACGGGGTAGCCG
>JBKJYG010000353.1:0-4191 GCA_046715905.1 Hyphomicrobiaceae bacterium
ATGCTTTCGCTCAGGATGGCTGCTTCGGGCCCGCTCGCTCGGACCACAGCGTGGCGATGGCCGAGCCGTCGAGTTCTCCACTTCCACGGGCGTTGAGCAGCCGGTAGAGCGTC
Source organism: Hyphomicrobiaceae bacterium (assembly GCA_046715905.1). GTDB lineage: Bacteria > Pseudomonadota > Alphaproteobacteria > Rhizobiales > Hyphomicrobiaceae. The sequence continues at coordinate 114 of JBKJYG010000353.1, forward strand.
AAGGCTTGGCCGGCCATCGGCAAGGCGAGCTTGCAGCGGGCCGCAGCATCGTTCAGCATTTCGAGATCTTTCAATACCTGACGGGCGAAGCCACGCGGCGTCCAGTCGCCAGCGATCATGCGTTCGAAAAGAATTGGCAGCAGGGTGGAATGCGCATGGCCGCTCGCCAGGGCGTCGGGGATTTTGCTGGCGTCGATGCCGTGCGCTTCGGCAATTTTGAACGCTTCAGCGATCACGCAGTAATTGGTGAGCACGAGGGCCTGATTGACGAGCTTGGTCGCTTGCCCGGCGCCCACGCCGCCCATGTGCGTCAGACGTCCGAGCTGATCGAGGACCGGGGACACCGACGCGATATCGTCCGCCGAGCCGCCGGCCATGATCGCCAGCGTTCCGGTAGCCGCCGCACCGGGTCCGCCTGACACCGGCGCATCGATGAAGCCGGCGCCCGTGCCCTCGCCAAGGGCTCGAGCCAGTCGTCGCGTGGTCTCGATCTCGCTCGTCGAGTGATCGACCAGAACCCCCATGCGCGCCCGCCCGGCGGTCAACAGACCGTGCTCGCCCTCGACTACCGCGACGACGGCTTGCGTCGTCGTCAGCGAGGCCAGCACGACGTCTGAACGTTGCGCCACCTCGGCCGGAGACGCGGCGGCGACCACGCCCCAGGCCGCGGCGCGGGAAACCTTTTCGGTCACAAGATCATACCCAACGACCTCGTATCCGAGGCTAACCAGGCGCTGGGTAAAACCGCACCCCATCAACCCAAGCCCGACAAAGCCAATGACCGGCTTAGCTTGTGCGTTTCCCGATCGTGTCATGGTCTGCCTCCAGGTTGCTGGATGTTCGATGGTGAGGTCTCGGATTCATGGCAAAGCCGTTCGCTGCCAGCGCCTAGCTTCCGAATCAAAGCCGTTTGGGACCGCCCAGCCAATGTTGGGGTCGGAAGGCAGGCACGGCCGCCGGAACTCAGGACCCATTGTCGAGTTGCTCCAGAGAAAACCCAAGCGAGGTTGCTCATGACGCGCGTTCTGGTTCTCTATTATTCGAGCTACGGTCATATCGAGCGCATGGCGGAGGCGGTGGCTGAGGGTGTCCGGGAAACCGGCGCCGAGGCGGTCATCAAGCGGGTTCCTGAACTGGTACCGGACGAGGTCGCGAAGAAGTCCGGCTATAAGCTCAATCAGCCAGCCCCTGTCGCGACGGTGAACGAGCTGGCCGATTACGACGCCATCATCCTTGGCGTCCCGACGCGATTTGGCAACATGCCTTCGCAAATGAAGAACTTTCTCGATCAGACCGGGGGGCTGTGGCAGAAAGGAAGCTTGGTTGGCAAGGTCGGAAGTGCCTTCTCCTCGACCGGCTCCCAGCATGGCGGCCAGGAAAGCACGCTGCTGTCGACGCACATCGTTCTGCTGCATCACGGCATGGTGATCGTCGGGCTGCCGTACGCCTTCAAGGGCCAGACCGAAATGGGTGAGATCGTTGGCGGCACGCCTTATGGCGCCTCGACCATCGCTGGCGGGGGTAATACCCGGCAACCTTCTGAGATCGACCTCGCGGGCGCGCGGTTCCAGGGCCGGCACGTCGCCGAGATCGCGGGCAAGCTGGCGGCAAAAGCCTGACCGGCGGGACGCGGCCGGCGACATCAACCTGCGGTTTGAAGACGACTTGTTGCCTTTGCGAGCGACGTGGTATCAGCGGGCGGAGTGACCCCTCGCAGGACCAATCACGTATGTCGATAACAATGGCCGAACGCCCGCAAGCCGCTTTCTTTGCGGCGACGTTGGCCGATGCAGATCCCGAAATCAACCGCAGCATCGGCCTCGAAATGGACCGCCAGCGGCACGAAATCGAGCTGATAGCGTCTGAAAACATCGTTTCCCGCGCTGTTTTGGAGGCTGCGGGATCCGTTCTGACCAACAAATATGCCGAAGGCTATCCGGGCAGGCGGTACTACGGCGGCTGCCAATTCGTCGATCAGATCGAGACGGTTGCAATCGAGCGGGCGAAGCAGCTTTTCGGGGCCAGGTTCGCCAACGTCCAGCCCAATTCCGGGAGCCAGATGAACCAGGCCGTGTTTCTGGCGCTGCTGCAGCCTGGCGACACCTTCATGGGGCTTGACCTCAACGCTGGCGGGCATCTGACACACGGATCGCCCGTCAATATGAGCGGCAAGTGGTTCAACGTGGTGTCCTACGGCGTGCGGCGTGATGACCAGCGCATCGACATGGATGAGGTCGCGCGGATCGCCCGCGACCGCAAGCCCAAGTTGATCATCGCGGGCGGCACGGCCTACTCGCGGCTATGGGACTGGGCTCGGTTCCGGGCGATTGCCGATGAGGTGGGCGCCTACCTGATGGTCGACATGGCGCATATCGCGGGGCTGGTGGCCGGCGGCGTGCATCCCTCGCCTGTGCCGCATGCCCACGTCGTCACCTCGACCACACACAAATCATTGCGCGGTCCGCGCGGCGGCTTGATCCTGACCAACGACGAGGCGATGGCCAAGAAGATCAATTCAGCCGTTTTCCCAGGCTTGCAAGGCGGGCCGCTGATGCACATCATCGCGGCGAAGGCGGTGGCTTTGCGCGAGGCGATGGCACCCGAGTTCAAGGTTTATGCCCGGGCCGTTGTTGAGAATGCTCGCGTGCTGGCCGAGACCATCAAGGCTGGCGGCTACCACATCGTGGCAGGCGGCACCGACAATCATCTGCTGCTGGTCGATCTGCAACCCAAGAAGCTGACCGGGAAGGCCTCCGAAATCGCGCTCGGCCGGGCGCACATGACCTGTAACAAGAACGGCGTGCCGCTCGACCCGCAGAAGCCGTTCGTGACCTCGGGCGTCAGGCTAGGCACGCCGGCGGGCACCACGCGTGGTTTTGGCGCGTCCGAGTTTCGCCAAATCGGTGACATGATCGTCAGGGTTCTCGATGGTCTGGCCAAAAACGGCGATGCCGGCGATGCGCAGGTCGAGCACAACGTGCGTGAACAGGCCATCGCGCTGTGCAAGCGCTTTCCGATCTATAATTGAGGCGCGGGGGTCGTCGAGGCGGTCGTGGCGGCGCAAGCCCCTCTGTGATGGCTTCCAGCAACGAGGACGACGTGCATGCGGTGCCCTTATTGCTCGGGCGGCAATACCCAGGTCAAGGACAGCCGGCCGACGGAGGAGAATGCAGCCATCCGCCGGCGCCGGGTGTGTCCCGATTGCGGCGGCCGCTTCACCACGTTCGAGCGCGTGCAATTGCGCGAGCTCATCATCATCAAAAGGTCGGGCCGCCGCGTGCCCTTCGATCGAGACAAGCTTTCGCGGTCCGTCGAGGTTGCGCTGCGGAAACGGCCGGTCGATCCCGAGCGGGTCGAGCGAATGGTTTCTGGGGTCGTGCGGCAACTCGAGAGCCTTGGTGAAACCGAGATGCCCTCGTCCGCCATCGGCGGCTTGGTGATGGAGGCCTTGAAGGGCTTGGACCCTGTCGCATATGTTCGGTTCGCGTCCGTCTACCGGGATTTCCGCGAGGCAGCCGATTTCCAGGAGGTGTTGGGCGAAATCGCGGTGAGCCCGGCGCTGGAGATCGGGGACCTCGTTAACCCCACCGCATCGAAGCTGTGATCGAAAGCCAGCGCTGATGGCCGAAGCTGTCATACTGGGCTAATTCAACAGGAGACCGTTTCAGGATCCAATGACCGCTGGCATCACGTTCGACATGCAGATGATGCGCATCGCCTTGCGCGTCGGGCGGCGTGGTCTGGGCAGCACGGCTCCTAATCCGGCGGTCGGCGCCGTGATTGCTGATGAGGGCACCGGCGAGGTTATTGCGCGCGGTTGGACCCAGCCTGGCGGGCGGCCGCATGCGGAAAAGGAGGCGCTCCGGCGCGCCGGCGACCGGGCACGCGGCCAAACCATGTATGTGACGCTGGAGCCGTGTGCGCACACCGGGCGCACGCCGACCTGCGCCGATGCTCTCTTGAGCGCGGGCCTAAAACGACTCGTGTGCGCCATCCCTGATCCCAACCCGATCGTATCGGGGCGGGGTTTCGCACAGCTCAGGGATGCCGGGATTGAGGTGGACGTTGGCCTGGGCGC
>JBKJYG010000354.1:0-5976 GCA_046715905.1 Hyphomicrobiaceae bacterium
GTCTCGGACATCTCTAAAGATCCCAAAGTAGCGCTCGGCTTTACGGGCAAGAATGGCTTCTGGGAGACGGTCGCGGGGAAAGCCGAGCTCATCCGGGACAAAAACCAATTCAGGGCGCACTGGAAAACCGGGCTCGATCAATGGTTTTCGCAAGGGATCGATACCCCTGACCTGGTTCTGATCAAGGTTCGCGCACAGCGGATAAAATATTGGGCCGGCGAGGATGAAAACGAAATCGTGCTCTGACCTAAGCACTTCAGGGCGGGGATAGCTCCTGTTCTCGAACGTTGACGTCTACTTAGGCAAAAGATCGATCGCAGGACGTGGCGGTCGATCAACTCCACCCGTCGTAGCGTCCAGCTACCCGATGCGGGGCAAGCGGCTACTTGACCGGTTCGCCTTCGTAAACGCCCCATAGCTTGGGTTGCTCGATATAGCCTCGGAATTCGCCAACCGACACATAACACCACTGGCCGTTGCACGATCGGAGGTTGGCGATAACCCCCGCTTCCACGATGGCGACCTGCACGGCGTTGGACCGATCGTCGGCCAGCAGGGCCACCTGCGTCGGCTGCGTCCGTTTCGCCTCCCAAGGCAACACCAGCGCTGTGCGCCGGCCCGAGATCAGGGACTGCAAGACCCATCCCGTCGCACCTTCCGAATCGCGAACCTGACGCCAGCCCTCGAACTCCGTCAAAACCTCGAGCGGTAGTCCCACCCGCCGATAAACCCACAGCACCTTGTGATCGAGGCCCGGACCTTGCCGGACGTGCACGCGATCAGACTTCAAGCTGACAAATCGGGGCACCGGCAGGCCGCTTCCGGGCGAATTCGGCGCGGATGTCGTCGCCGCACTGCTGGCGCCTTGGGCGGTGCTGGCCGTCGTTCCGGCCACCGACAGCACCACAGCCAGGAGAGGAGGTCCCAGCCATCTTAACGACGCTGCGAGACAGCTTAGCATCAAGCGATCGGTCCCTGACGAAGCCTGCCGTACAAAACCGCACTGCATCGATGCTGCTAATCTCAAATCCTGACACCAACGTCTGCATGAGCTCCGCACCGGCCGTCAAGCGCCGGGCTGCCCCTCCTTCACGCACCATCGCGCCTCATTTTCTTCTAATAGCGCATGGCTTCTGTTAAAAGGGAACCCGTCCGGGACGACGATCTTAAGAACGACGTCTCTCGGGTCACCACGTGTCATTCCAGACACTTTTTCTCACTGCGATGGACCCTCCGATGCCCCTGAGTGCCAAGCGGCCGCTCGTGATCGTGACCCGCAAGCTCCCCGACCTGGTGGAGACGCGTATGCGCGAACTCTTCAATACGCGCCTCAACATCGACGACACGGCGATGTCGCAGGCTGATCTCGTGGCCGCGGTCAAGGAGGCCGAGGTGCTGGTGCCGACCGTGACGGACCGTATCGACCGGGGCGTGCTCTCGCAGGCGGGCCCCCAGTTGAAGCTGATTGCCAATTTCGGCACCGGCGTCGACAACATCGATCTCGATACGGCCCGCAATCGCGGCATTCTGGTGACCAACACGCCGGGCGTGCTGACGGAAGACACCGCCGACATGACGATGGCGCTGATCCTGGCTGTCCCCCGCCGCCTCACCGAAGGCACCGCGGTGCTGAAAGACCGGGAGCACAAATGGGCGGGCTGGTCGCCCACTTGGATGCTGGGGCACCGCATCTGGGGCAAGCGGCTCGGCATCATCGGCATGGGCCGCATCGGCCAAGCCGTCGCCCGGCGAGCCAAGGCCTTTGGTCTGCAGATCCATTATCATAATCGCAAACGGGTGGCGGAAGAGACCGAGCAGGAACTCGAGGCGACCTACTGGGACAGTCTCGATCAGATGCTGGCCCGCATGGATATCATCTCGGTCAATTGCCCGCATACGCCGGCCACCTATCACCTTCTCTCGGCGCGCCGCCTGAAACTGCTGAAGCCGAGTGCCTATATCGTCAATACGGCGCGGGGGGAAATCATCGACGAGAACGAATTGGCGCGGCTCCTCGAGGCGGGCGGGATTGCCGGCGCGGGCCTGGACGTGTTCGAGCATGAGCCAGCCATCAATCCCAAGCTGCTCGCCTCACCGCGGGTCGTGGCCCTGCCCCACATGGGCTCCGCCACGATCGAGGGCCGGATCGACATGGGCGAGAAGGTCATCATCAACATCAAGACCTTCCTCGACGGGCATTCGCCACCTGATCGCGTCCACCCCGCGATGTTCTGAGGCGCGCTGCCTCGCGGGGCCGCACGCTCCGGCTCCACGTCGCCGCAAACGCGCTGGCAATTGCTGACGGTCGACCCATGTCCCGCACAGCCCACAGTGGACCAAAGCGCGAGCCCAATGCTACAAGGGCGTCCGTGAGCCCGCGCGTTCGAAGGGCCTCTCAGCAACGGCTTCGCATCCGTCGGCACCAGCGGCCGCGCGCGACGTCATGCGAAGAGTGAACCGTTGAACTCCCTTGCAGGGGTCCCGTAGCTCAATTGGATAGAGCACCAGCCTTCTAAGCTGGGGGTTGTTGGTTCGAGCCCAACCGGGATCGCCATCGCTAGCTAAGGCCTTAGGTCAGGCCTCGATTGGCGGCCCGCGCGCGCCCACGATTTGGCATTCGTTGCAGACGGCGCGACTTCGGGCAATAGTCGTCGCACATCATCGAAGGAGATCCGCGTGCCCCGGCTAACGGTTTCCCAAGCCCGCGAACTGGCTGAGCGGACCATGCAGGCCGTCGGGCACACGCCCGATGAAGCACGGCTGATCGCCGACCATCTGATCGATTGCGAACTGCGTGGCTTGAGCTACGGCGGGCTGCCCCGCGCCCTTAGCATCGCCGAGCGCATCACCACGTCGCCGCGTCGCCGGGAGCCAATCCGCGTCGAGGAGAAGACGCCCGTCTCAGCGTTGGTGCACGGCGGCGACAACGTCGGCTATCTTGTGGCCGGGACAGCCATGCAAACCGCCATCGCGCGCGCCAAAACGCACGGCGTGGCCATTATCGGCGCCAACAACACCTGGTACACGGGCATGCTGTCCTACTATGCCGAGCGGATCGCCGCCCATGACCTCGTCTCGATGATCACCTCGAATGCCTCGCCGTGGGTGGCGCCTTTCGGCGGCACGCAGGGACGGTTCGGCACCAATCCAATCTGCTATGGCTTTCCCGTGGCCAATGGCGATCCCATTATCTGGGACATCGGCACCTCGAGCATCATGCACGCCGAGATCGTGATGGCGGGGCGGCTTGGCAACGAGCTGCCCGACGGCGTGGCCTTTGGTCCCGACGGTCAGCCGACGCGCGATCCCACGGCGGCGCTCGACGGCGGCGCGATCCGGGCCTGGGGCGGTGCCAAGGGCTCGGGCCTCGGCATCGTCGTGCAGCTACTGGGCGCCATGTGCGCCTCGCCCGCCATACCCCAGGGCATGCACGGCTTCGGCTGCCTGTTCATCGTCATGAGCCCCGGCCTCCTGATGCCGGTGGAAGAATTCAAAGCCAGCGTGTCGGGCTATGCCGAGGCGGTGCGCTCGACGCGTCCGGTCGAGGGTGGACCGCCCGTGCGTATGCCGTTTGACCGCTCGGCTGCCGAACGTCGGCGCCGCGTCGCGGCCGACGTGATCGACGTGCCCAACCAAATTCACGCGGGGCTGCAGGACATCTGCAATCGTTCAACGTGATGGCATTTGCACGTGAGTCGAGCGATGATCATCCTTCGCGTCTTTTCGCAACAGATTCACACAGCACAGCAACACCCGTCAGGAGGCTGACAATGGCCCGCATTCCGATCTTGGATGAGAACGACCCAGCGCTCTCGCCGCAGGCAAGAACCGCGCTCGAGGCAGCCGGCAAGGCCCGCGGCAGGCTGATCAACATCAATCGGGCGCTAGCTAACCGGCCGGCGGCTCTGACGGCAATAACGGCGCTGCTGCAAACCGTCTATCGGAACGGCTCGACGCTCGCACCCCAGCATGGGGAGCTTGCGTATCTGACGGCCACGGCGGTCAACGACTGCTTCTATTGAATCCCCACGCACACAGTGCTCGGTCGGAGCCTGGGATTGACGGAAGATCAGATCAAGTACGTGACGGCCGCGCCGTTGCCAGAGGGCGTGTACAGCGCGGCCGAAGCCGCAATCGTGCGCTATGCACAAAGATCAACGCGGCTGGAGCCCATCGATGACGCAACCTATGATGACCTGACACGGCATTTCTCGAAAGAGCAGATCATCGACATTTGCCTGACGGTCGGCCTGAGCAACATGATCAATCGCTTCCACGCGACCTTCCGCACCGATGTGGATAGCGATACCGTTGCCGCGGCCGAGGGCGGCGATCAAGTCCACGGGGCCTGCCCGCTGCCCAGGCCCAAGGCACCGCCATCATCGCCGTGATCGGCTGGCCGTGCAACGGATCGAGCGAGCGCTGGCCCGCCAAGGAGAGCACATGACTTCGTTCATCACCGCTGCACTTCTGCTGATCGCAAGCCTCATGCCGTCCGGTACGGCCAGCGCGCAAACGGCTTGGCCGACGCGGCCGATCCGGTTCATTCTCCCAGCCGTTCCTGGCGGCGGGACGGATACGCTGGCCCGGACGCTGCAGAACACCCTTGCTGCCAAGCTCGGCCAACCCATTCTCATCGAGAACCGGCCCGGCGCCGCCTTCATTATCAGTTCGGAGATCGTGGCACGGGCGACCGACGAGCACACCATCGGCATGATGGTCGTCAACACGCACGCGGCCAACGCGACCGTGCAAGACAAGCTGCCCTACGATTCGCTGAAAGACTTCACGCCGATCATCAACCTGATCAACTCGCCCAATATCATCGCCGTGCACCCCTCGTTTCCGGCCAGCACGCTGGCGGACCTGATCAAGGACGCCAAAGCCAATCCGGGCCGGAACTTCTACGCGACGTCGGGGATCGCGGGAGGGCAGCACTTTGCCGGAGAGATGTTGAAACACAGCGCCGGCATTGACATGGTGCACGTACCCTACAAGGGGTCCGGCGCCTCCTTGAACGATGCGGTCAGCGGCCAGATCAAGATCATTTTCGGCAACGTGATTTCGGCAGGACCCTTCGTGGCGTCCGGGCGCTTGCGTCCGCTGGCCGTGACGAGCATCAAACGGTCCCCGTTCTTCCCTGACGTGCCGACCGTTGCCGAACAGGGCTTCCCAGGCTTCGAAGTTGAAGATTCCTACGGCATCATGGGGCCGTCCAACATGCCAGCCGAGGTGGTGAAGAAGCTCCACGACGCGTTTCGCGGGGCAATGCTGGAGCCTGAACTGCAGCCGAAGCTGAAGCAGCAGGGCATCGTTGCCAATCTGCTCGCACCCGACGAGTTCAAGACATTCATCGAGGGCGAGATCGTCAAGCTGCGCGAGATCGCGCTCCGAGCCAACATCAGGAGCGAGCAGTGAGGCCCGCGACTGGATCATGCGGGCGCGGCGCATATTTCGGGCCTGCGCGCTTTACGCAAGGGCCGGCCGGCCCTCGCCCACACGGATGTCGTTGATGACCTCCTTCACCCGTTGGCGAAGCGGTTTGTACTGCAGGCCGAATTCTTCGATCAGGCGGCGGTTGTCGATCAGGTAGTTGCCGGAGGTGGCGCGGCCGCCGGTCTCGGCGTCGAAGCGGATATCCGCCTCGGGCAGGAACTCACGCACCAGGACTGCCAGCTCGGCGATGCTGACCGTGGTGCCGCCGGAGTTGTAGGTCGTGTGCTGGGGCTTGTCTGCCAGCAGAACCCGCGCGAACGCCTCGGCCATGTCTTCGACATGGATGACGCAACGCATGGCGTCCGCGTGCGGGAATGTGACGGTCTGTCCGCGCGCTGGCTGGCACATGCAGTTGACGTGATCGATCGAGCCGAATTTCTTGTCGGGCCCCGTCACGTTGGCGGGCCGGATGCAGGTGATGGTCATGCCGTAGGCGCGGCGATAATCGTGGGCTTGCCATTCGTTGATGATCTTGTTGAC